>JAHCKF010000055.1 GCA_026125925.1 Pseudolabrys sp. | reverse complement strand
ACTGTAGGCCGCTTCGCCGTGCTGGCGGATCAGCTCAAGGAACGATGACAGGTCGGTCGGGAACAGCATGAGCGCTCGCTGGATGAGCGCGGACCCTAGCGGTTTCGCCGCGCCGCCGGACTGCGGCGAAGTGTCTTTATGGTTGGCGCCTACGGCGCGAGCGGCGAGCCGAGCGCGGCGGCGGTGGTCACGATCCAGTCGCGGTAGTTGAGCAGCGGCGTCAACCCGGTGAGGCCGCCGCAGCCTTCCTCGCTTTTCGGCGCGGTGGACCAGGAGACGACGCCGATGATCTTGCCGGCGGCCTTGGTGTCTTCCTGGCCGCTGTCGGTCGGCGCCGCGCCGTCGAAGGCCGGGGCGCCCGAGTCACCGGTGCAACCGCCGAGGCCGGCGCGCTCGTTCTTCGTTTCCGGATCCTGCAAACGGATCTGCAAACTGCCGGGCCTGCCGGTGACGACGAGGCTCGCCATGCGCGGCACGCCGAGACCGTGCGCGGTTCCGGCCTGGGTGACGCCGAAGCCGGCGATGGTCAGCGTCTCGCCGACCTCGACGCGGCGCGGCGCGGCAAGCGCCGCCGGCATCACCATGTCGGGCAGGGGACCTTTGAGCTTGACCAGCGCCACGTCCGCGGTGGCGCGGCTCGCCTTGTAATTCGCCATGTTGAATCCGGGATGCCGCCGGATCTTGCCGACATCGACCATGGCGCCGTTCTGGAACACGCGCACGCGATAGGTCGCCGGAATGACGACGCAATGCGCCGCGGTCAGCACCAGATCGCGCGCCAGCGCCGTCGCGGTGCACAGATCGCCGCGGTTGTCGATCAGCATCACGATCGGCCGCGCGGCAAAGCCCGACGCCGGCGGCGCCTGGCCGCTGACGGCAAAGGCCGGAGTCACGGCGAGCGTGACGAAAAGAACTGTGGCGGCAAGGCGCATGCGGACAGGCATGAGCCTTGAGCGCCGGCGATTGTCAACCTTTCTCCTCATCCTGAGGAGGCCGCGGAGCGGCCGTCTCGAAGGATCGAGGCCCCGGCTCCTCACCATGAGGTGGTCGTCGGCGGCGCCGCATCGCATTTCAATATGGGGCTCAACGGCGTCATTCGCGTGCAGGGCAAGACGGTGTCGCTGTCGGGCACGCCGGCGTTTTCGACGGCCTTCGCGCAAGGCTCGACCGGCGGCATGGCGGTGCTGGTCGGCAGCACGTTCTCCGGAGCGGCGGCCGGCAAGCGCTATGAGGTTTCGGTCAACGCCGCGCTGTACACGGCGCAAGGCGATACATTTCTTCCGGGCGATGTTGCTGGCACGACGGCCACGGGAGGGCAGTATGCGTGACAAGGTTCTCGGAGCGGCGCCCAGGACCACGTGACAACGGGTAGCTCTTAGGACTGAATAACGAGGCTGATAATGAAGTTTTTTACGAGATAGGTTTTGAACGATGCGCGATTTTTTCGAATCTTTTCCTTCGTTTCTCGCGACGAGCAAGACGGGCGCATCGGCTGTTCGTCTGAACTCGCGGTATCGGGCGATCATCGAAAGTAATTCGGAGGTGATCCGGGGACGAAAAATTCTGGACATCGCCAGCCATGATGGACGGTGGAGCTTTGCTGCCTTACACGCCGGATGTTCGCACGTTCGCGGAGTTGAGGCGCGTCCGCATCTTGTTCAAAACGCGCATACAACATTCTCGGCTTTGGATGTGGCCAAGGAACGGTTCGACTTCGTGACCGGCGACGTGTTCGAGGTCATGAAGCGGGGAACAATCAAAGCGGAAACAGTTCTGCTTTTGGGATTCTTCTATCACACCGATCGCCATAGCGAGCTTGCCGACCTTCTGGCAGCGACAGGGGCCTCGCACATCATCCTGGACACGAACATCGTGCCGGCCGCTGAGAACCTCCGAAAGTTGCCGCTGATAAAGCTGTTTCAGGAGCCGACCGGGGTCGAGGCCAACGCGATTGGACCGGATGCCATGGCGGTCGTCGGTCACCCGTCGCGCGAGGCGATCGATCTGATCAACTCGCGTCATGGCTTTTCAATGAGCGAGTTCGACTGGGCGCCATCGCGTGGCCCCCGGGAGCTGCAGGACTACAACGAGGACCGGCGTTCGACCTTCGTGCTTTCGCGCTAGGCGTAACTGGATTGGCCTGACGTCCCGAGGGCACCATACGCCGTTACTTCGGTTGCATCGGTTCGTGGTAGCCGGCCTCGAGCCAGTCGGCGAGGTCTAGCCCCGTCGCGCGCGCGGTCCGATCGATGTCGCTGGCATAAAGCGCATCGAGATAGGCGCGGTCGGACGCCGGAGGTCCCTCCGGCACCCAGGTCATGACCGGCGCGATGTAGCCGCTATCTCTCACGGGCTGCCGTTCGACGCCAATGAAGTCGTGAATGCGGCCGAGGAGGCCGGCAGGGTCTGTCCACAATGTGTCGGTGCGAAAGAACAGGACCTGCTGGCGCGGGAAGAGTGCCAATAGCCGTTCGATTTGACCGGCATAGAAGCCCCGTTCCACATAGGAGTGGACGCGGTGCGCGCCGTTCGGTGCTTCGGCCACCCGCCGGCGCGCTGGCTCGCGGATGGCCTCGCCGAAAGACAGCGCCTCGTCACCGCGCTTGGTTTCCATCCGCCAATGCGAATAGGCGCGGAAGGCCGGATGACGCAGGCCGACGATGATGCGGGCCTTACTGTTATAGCGGTGCAGCCGGTCGAGCGCGTGCGGCCAGTAAATGTAAATGGGTGTGGCCTCGCCGCGAACGACGTCCGGCCTGCTCCAGTCAAAAGCCATGCGCAGCCGCTCGTAATCCGGATCCGGCCAGGCCAGCGCTTCGTTATCAAAGAAGTGCACTTCCTTGACAGCCGCCATCTGGATGCGACTATGACGTCGTAAATAGCCGTCCAGTGCGGTGGTGCCGCCTTTCTGGACGCCGGCAATGAAAAAATCGATCTTTTTCAATTCAGGACCGTTCGTGTGATCATGCCATCATAATGCACATGCGGCCCAATTTCCTCTTCATTGTTGCCGACGATTTGAACGCCTGGATCGGGGCGCTCGGACGCCATCCGGATGTAAAGACTCCACATATCGACCGTCTCGCCCGGCGCGGCGCGCTCTTCGTCCATGCCTATTGCAGCGCGCCTTACTGCAATGCGAGCCGGATGGGCGTGTTCACCGGCTGTCTGCCGTCAACGACGGGCATCTATCACAATGAGCCGCTTTGGCAGGCCCCGAACCGGCGGGCGACATTCATCGAACTGCTTCGGGCTTCGGGTTACTACACTTTCGGCGCCGGTAAGGTCTTTCACGGGGTCTACGACTATGCATCCGCGGGACGTGAGGGCGCGGCCTCGGCGAAGTGGAAAGAGATCGAGAACCGGCCGTTCCTGTGGGACGAGTTTCGCACCAGCCATGACGAACCGCTGCCCGATCGCCGGCCGCTGAATCGATTGTTCGATTTCGGCAAGTTCGACGCTGTGCCGCCGATGTATCATCACTTCGATTGGGGCGCGCTGCCGGACGATCGGGCGGACGATACGCCGGACGGGCATGTCTTACGCTCGGTGAGCGAATTTCTCGAGCGCCGGCCGGCGCAGCCTTTCTTCTTGCAGCCGGGTTCTACAAGCCGCATTTGCCGTGGCACGCGCCGAAGCGGTTTTTCGACCTGTACGATCCGGCGCGCATCTCGCTGCCGGTGGTTAAAGATGATGACCTCGACGACGTGCCGCCGATCGCGCGCAAGTGGGCCTTGAGCCCGCCGGACCACGAACTCGTGACCAGCCGGCGGCAATGGCCGCAGGCGGTTCAGGGCTATCTCGCGGCGATCAGTTACGTTGACGATCTGTCGGCAAGGTCGTCGAAGCGCTTGAGCGAAGCGGCCTGGCGCAATCGACCGCTATTGTCCTGTGGGGCGACAACGGTTTCCATCTTGGCGAAAAGCTGCACTGGCGGAAATTCGTTCTGTGGGAGGAGGCGACCCGCGTGCCACTGATCGTCGTGCCGCCGGCCGGGTTCAACGCCGAGAGACGCATCGACGAGCCCGTGAGCCTCATCGATATCTTTCCGACCATGCTGGATTTGGCCGGAATCGAGATGCCGGTGTGCGATGCCGTCAGCCTGACAAGGCTCATTGACGATCCGTCATCGTCGCGTGGGGCGCCGGTGGTGATGACGTGGGGTAAAGGTAACCATTCGGTCCGGCTCGATCGCTGGCGCTACACGCGCTACGTCGACGGGACCGAGGAGCTCTACGACCAGAGCACCGACGCTTACGAGTGGACCAACCTCGCGCCGAACGCCGCCCATCGCGCGACCTGCGATCGGCTGAAGGCGGCGTTGCCGGCCGACGGCGCCTGATCCGCCAAACGCAAGTTTCACATCCGTCCGTGCCGCCGCTCTGGCGGCATTTTTATTGTTGGAGGGCCAATGGCCAAAAGTACTTATGAGGCGGCGCTTGCCCGCCTGCTCGCGCATGAAGGCGGCTATACCCATCATCCATCCGATCCAGGCGGGCCGACGAATTTCGGCATCACTCTCGGCGACTACCGCCGATACGAGAAGCGCGATGCGACCGCGGCCGACATAAAGGCGATGCGCGTTGCGGAGGCGAAGGCGATCTATCGCGTGCGTTATTGGGAAGCGCTGCGCTGTGACGAGCTGCCGGCCGGTGTCGATTATGCCGTGTTCGATTACGGCGTGAACTCCGGCATTGGGCGTGCCGGCAAGGTGCTGCGGCGCGTGCTCAAGCGTGCGGACACGGCGCACAAGGTGACTGACGAGGTGCTCGCCGCGGCGCGCGTGGCCGACGCTTCGACACTGGTGAATGCGATCTCCGACGAACGATTGCGTTTCCTGAAATCGCTCAACACCTGGAGCGTCTTCGGCAAAGGCTGGGGCCGGCGCGTCGCCGAGGTTCGCGCGACGGCGCTGGCCATGGCACAGCAGGCCACGGCCCCGCCGCCACCGCCGGTGACCACAGTCGCGAATGAACAGCCCGCCGCGCGCGGGCTTTTTGCTGCGCTCATCGCGGCGCTGCGCGCCACCTTTCGGAGGTCATGACATGGCTCACAAGATCAAAGCCTGGTTCAGGCATTCGGCCACCATCCTGTGGGCGCGGTTCGTCGCCGTCGCCGGCCTGCTGCTGGCCGCGGCCGAATCCGTGCTGCAGGATCCGAACGTGGCATCGGCGGTGCAGACGGCGCTGCAGCCGAAATATGTGCCGTATTACGTCATCGCCATCGGTCTGATGACCGAACTGGCGCGGCGCCGCACGCTCGACAGGAAGTGACCATGGTCGCCACAGTGCTCGCCTGGCTCGGCAACCTCATCGGCGGTCCCTTCGCCAAGGCGGCGCTCGAGGCGTATCGCGCCAGGCTCGCGGCCGGCAATACGTCGGAAAAGATCGCCGCCGATCTCGCCGCGCGCGAGCTCGACGTCGCGGCGCGCGAGCGCGAATTGGCGACGCAGCTAGCGATCGCCGAGCAGGGCCGCTGGTACACGGCGCTGCCGCGGCCGCTGTTTGCCGGGGCCTTCATCATCTATACATGGAAGGTGGTCGTCTGGGACAAGGTCTTGGCCTTGGGCAGCACCGATCCGCTCGGCGGTGACGTCGCGCAATGGGCCATGATCGTGCTCACCGCCTATTTCGGCGGCCGCAGCCTGGAGAAGGTGGCGAGGATATTCGCGAGGAAGTAAGGTGGCCGCGCAACTCGCGGAGCCTCTGCCTCATGGACATCTTCGACGCCGTCTCGTCTCGCTACTCCTGCCGCGCCTTTCTCGAAAAGACCGTATCCGAGCAGATCGTCCGCGACATCGTCGAGCGCGCAGCGCGGGCGCCGTCGGCCGGCAACATGCAGCCGTGGCGGGTTTATGCGATCGCCGGCAAACGCGTCGAGGAATTGAAAGCGCAACTGCGCCCGCGCATGGCGAGCGAGCTGCCGAAAGGCGAAGGCGTCGAATACGTCATCTACCCGCAGCCGATGGCAGAGCCTTATCGCGCACGCAGCTTCACGGTCGGTGAACTGCTGTATCAGTCGATCGGCGTGCCGCGCGAGGACAAGCCGGCGCGGTACGAGCAATATGCGCGCAATTACGAGTTCTTCGGCGCGCCGGTAGCGCTGTTCTTCGCCCGCGAGAAGGATCACGGCGCGGCGCAATGGGCCGACATCGGCGGCTATCTGCAAACCGTCGCATTGCTCGCCCGCGGTCATGGCCTGCACACCTGTCCGCAGCAAGCCTGGGTGTCGTTCCACAAGACGGTGCGCGCCTTTCTTAATCTCCCCGACCATTTGATGATCTATTCCGGCATGGCGCTCGGCTATGAAGACCCGGCCGCGGCGATCAACCAGTGGCGCTCGCCCCGGGCGCCGCTTACCGACTTCGCCGTCTTCGACGGCTTCGAGAGCTGAATGGGTTCCTCGTTCAGCCAGCGTTCACCGGCGCGCCGCTATTGTCCCGCCATGCCGGTCTTCCGCATAACCAGCGCATTAATCGTCCTCGCCTGCGGCGCCATGTCCATGGCCGCGACGGTGGCATATGCCGCCGATCGGACGCCGCGCACCTGCCTCAACAAGGCCGAGCAACGCGAGGCCATCGCCACGCACCGTGCGGTCCCGCTCGCCGCTGCCATCCGGGCGATGCGCGCGCGCGGTCACCACGGCGAGGTGGTGCGCGCCAGCCTGTGCCGCCGCGGCGACATGCTGGTCTACGAGCTGACCGTGCTGGCTCGCAACGGCAAGGTCTTTCGCGCCAAGATCGATGCCGCCGACGGCCGGCCTCTGGCCGCCCATTCCCCGGCCGCAAAGCCCTGAACTGACCCTGAAAAAGGCCGAATTCTTCGCGAGATGCCGCCTGCGCGATTTCGGGTAAGATCGCGCCAGATTCTTGCGGAGAAGAATGCCTTGCGCCTGCTCGTCGTCGAGGACGACCCCGATCTCAATCGCCAGCTCACGACCGCGCTGACCGATGCCGGTTACGTGGTCGATCGCGCCTTCGACGGTGAGGAAGGCCACCACCTCGGCGATACCGAGCCCTATGACGCCATCATCCTCGATATCGGTCTGCCGAAGATGGACGGCATCTCGGTTCTCGAATCCTGGCGTCGCAACGGCCGCACCATGCCGGTGCTGATGCTGACGGCGCGCGACCGCTGGAGCGACAAGGTGCAGGGCTTCGACGCCGGCGCCGACGATTACGTCGCCAAGCCGTTCCATCTCGAGGAGGTGCTGGCGCGCCTGCGTGCGTTGCTCCGCCGCGCCGTCGGTCATGCCAAGAGCGAATTCGAATGCGGACCGGTGCGGCTCGATTCACGGACCGGTCGCGTGGCGGTGGACGGCAACCCGGTCAAGCTGACGAGCCACGAATACCGGCTGCTGGCTTACCTCATGCATCACAATGGCCGCGTGGTGTCGCGCACCGAACTGGTCGAGCATCTTTACGATCAGGATTTCGACCGCGATTCCAACACCATCGAGGTGTTCGTCGGCCGCATCCGCCGGAAACTCGGCGTCGACATCATTCAGACCGTGCGCGGGCTCGGCTACATGCTCGCCGCGCCGAGCTGACCCACATGCGCTTCAACTCGCTCGCGCTGCGCCTGTTCGTCTCGGCGACCGTCTGGGCGGTGGTGATCCTGCTCATTACCGGTATCGTTTTGTCGTCGCTGTACCGCCAGGCGGTGGAGCGCTCTTTCGACCGGCGGCTCGGCGTTTATTTGCGGACGCTGGTCGCCGATGTCGCCGCGCCCGAGGAAGACAAGGGACCGCAGGCGCTGGGCGAGCCGTTGTTCGAACTACCGCTGTCGGGCTGGTACTGGCAGATCACGCGGCTCGATCCGGGCAAGCCGGAATTGCGCGCGTCGCGTTCGCTGTGGGATGGCGGCTTGCCACATCTCGAAGACCAGGGCGTGGCGCCGGCCCCCGACGGCTCGCGCCAGGGCTACGTGACGGGCCCGGAAGACCAGAAACTCCGTCTGCTCGAGCGCAATATCGACCTCGGCGACGAAGGCCGCTATCTCGTCGCGGTGGCGGGCGATGCCGCCGAGATCACCGACGAAATCCGCGCCTTCGACCAGGCGCTGCTGGCGACATTCTCCATTCTCGCTGTAGTGCTGTTGCTGACCACGATGTTCCAGGTGCGCTTCGGCCTGGCGCCGCTCAAACGTATTACCGACAGCCTCGCCGCAATCCGCTCCGGCAATGCCGAACGGCTGTCCGGCAATTTCCCGGTCGAGATCGCGCCGCTCGCGCGGGAAACAAATGCGCTGATCGAATCCAACAAGGAGATCGTCGAGCGCGCGCGCACTCACGTCGGCAATCTGGCGCATGCCTTGAAGACGCCGCTGTCGGTGATCGTCAACGAGGCCGCGGCACGGCCCGGCGATCCGCTCGCCGACAAGGTGCAGGAACAGGCGGCGATCATGCGCGATCAGGTGGCCCGACATCTCGAACGGGCACGCATCGCGGCGCGGGCATCAGTGGTTGGCTCGGTAACCGATGTCGCGCCGGTGGTCGAGGCGCTGGCCCGCACCATGGAGAAGATCCATCGCGACCGTGGCATCACGGTCGACGTCGCGCGGACGGATGCCGTTCGCTTCCGCGGCGAGCGGGCCGATCTCGAGGAGATGCTCGGCAACCTCGTCGACAATGCCTGCAAGTGGGCGGCATCGCGCGTCGCCGTCGAGGTGATGCGCGAGCGGCGCGAGGGGGCGGCCGACGAACCCGTGGTGCGTCTGGTGGTCGACGACGACGGCCGCGGCCTGTCGCCGGCCGAGCGTGAGCAGGTCGCCCGCCGCGGGCAAAGGCTGGATGAGACCAAGCCGGGCTCGGGACTGGGCCTGTCGATCGTTACCGAACTGGCGGCGCTCTATGGCGGCGAACTCAAGCTCGGGGCGGCACCAAGCGGCGGGCTGCGGGCCGAACTCGTTCTTCCGGCAGCCTGATTCCGGCGGTATTGGCCGGACTTTTGCCCCATTTGTTGCGTTTCGATAGAGTATAAGTTCCAGTCGATATGCGGCGGTTTTTGCCGCGAATTCTAGGGTTAGCCGGGGGTCCTGATGTTCGCACCGAAGATTGTCGCCATTGCTGCGCTTGGCCTGACGCTCGCCGCCTGCGCGGGCAGCCCGGACGGCTCGGGCCCCGGACCGCGGGAGAATACCGGCACGTTGCTCGGGGCCGGGACCGGTGCGCTGCTGGGCGCCGCTGTCGCCGGCGGCGGCACGGGCGATCGGCTGGCTGGCGCTGCCATCGGCGGTCTGCTCGGTGGCCTGGTCGGCAACCGCATTGGCGCCTCGCTTGATGAACAGGACCGCCAGCGCGCCTACGCCGCTCAGATGGACGCCCTGGAGCGCGGCCCCTCGGGCGCGCCGGTGACCTGGCGCAACCCGGACTCGGGCCGCTACGGCACCATCGTGCCGGGCCCTGCCTATGTGGAGCGCGGCCACAATTGCCGCTCCTACACCCATACCATCTATATCAACGGCCAGCCGGAGACCGCCCGCGGCACCGCCTGCCGCAACCCGGACGGCACCTGGACACCGCTGACCTGATGGAACCTGGCGTGTCGCGTTTCATCGCGACATGCTTAAAGGGTTCTTAACGGCCGCCGCGCTATCAAACCCACTTAATTCCTTTAGGTGGGCAAAGCCGGCGATGGCGGGCGCCGACACAATTGAGCGGCTTCAAGCGTACCTGCGTGAGCTGCCTCCGCAGGCGCGCGCGCTGTTGCTGCGCGAGTTCGAGCGCAGCCTGCTGCGCGGCGAAGACCTCGGCGCCGCCGAACTGGTGCTGCAGGAATTGCGCCGCATCGCCCGCGAGCAGCAGGCCGGCGCGCCGCGCATCGGCCACAGCGCGCGGTTGTTCTTCAAGCCGCTCGAACCGTTTCTCGTCGATGATCTCGGCCAGCATCGCCATCCGGGCCGCATCGCTCGCGCCTCGCTCGATCCGCTGTGGACCTGGATCGGCCGCGATCTCCTGCCGCGCGACTCCGCCGAAATGGAGGAGTTGATCAGCAAGGCGCTGCAGGCCGGCGACGAGGAAAAGTCGCAATACCTGGTCCGCACATTCCAGGACCGTGTCGCCGCGGCGCTCAGCGACAACCTGCGCTCGGCCTCGACCGATGAATCGACGCGCCGGCGCATGCTGGCGCAGATCGGCACCCAGCGCGCCCAGGAGGATGCCGAAACCTTGCGCTGCGTGCTCAAGGCGCGCGACGGCCTCAACGCCATGGCGGCACGGCTGCCGCTGCAGGTCGGCAATCTCAACAGCAAGCAGCTCGACGAATACAAGGCGCTGATCGAAAAGACCGGCGCCCCCGGCACCGAGCTGTTTCTCTATTCGCTGCTCACCGTGCGCAGCCGTCTGGCCGCGCCGTGGCAACTGATCCGCTTCGGTGTCAAGGCCGCGGGCAGCGACACCGCGGCGCGTGTCGCCGAAACGGCCTATGGCGTCTCGGTCAATATCGTGCTGTCCGAACTCGAGCGGCAGGTGCTCGAACTGCGCGACGATTTGCGCAGCGGGCGAGGGGTGGCGACCGGCGCGCTGCTCAAGACCATCCACGATTCCGCGCGCGGCCTGCGCACCGAACTCGACATGCCCATCGACAGTTCCTGGGGCCGCGCGCTAGCCGGATTGCGCGCCCAGATCGGCGACACCTTGCGCGCCGAGATCGAGTCGATGCCCGGCCGCGTCCGTCGTCTGCTGCGCATCCGCCCCGCCGCCAATATCAGCCCGCAATTGAGGATCGATCCGCAGGAAGCGGCCGAAACCGAGGCGCTGGTCGCCTTCGTCGGCACCTGCCGTCATTTCGCCAGCGAACTCGCCATCAACGAAATGACGCAGCGGACCTATTCCGAGATGCAGCAGTTCCTCGACAACAACATGAACAGCTTGCTCGACGCGCTGCGCCAGTCCGGCCCGGCCGAACGCGGCTTCCGCAAGTCGCAGGTCGACGTCGCGGTTCGTCTCAGCGGCATCGTGTTCGGTAAGGATTATGCCGCCCAGTTCGCCAAGGCCGCCGAAGTGGCCGCCAGCGTCTCCGAGGCATCGGAACTGAGAACGGCGAGCGCCTGAAATTCCAGCCGTTTAGCCGCATCCCGGCTTGATTTTGCTCATTGCCGCCATGATCGCGGCTGATGTATCTCCTCCGGGCGGGCCACGTTCCTCGAGGCCGCCAAGGTGGATCAGATCATCCCATGAGCCTCTGGCTTGCATTTGCGCTGATGACAGCGGCGGCGATTTTCGCCGTGCTGTGGCCGCTCGGCCGGCGCAAGGCCCCGGAGGGCGGCAGCGATCTTGCGGTTTACCGCGATCAGCTCGACGAAATCACGCGCGACCGCGCGGAAGGCCGCATTGGCGCGGCCGAGGCTGAAGCGGCGAAAATCGAGGTGTCGCGCCGCCTGATCGCCGCGGCCGATGCTTCGCAGGCCGAACAACAGGCGCCGGCGGCGCCGGCAAATCCGGCATGGCGGCGAAGGATCGCGGCGCTCGTCGGCCTCATTCTGTTACCGGTCGGCGCCACCGCGCTTTATATGGTGCTCGGCTCGCCGCAGTTGCCGGGTCAACCGCTCGCGGCGCGCATGGCCTCGGTCCAGCAGGACCGCTCCATTCAGAATCTGGTCACCCAGGTCGAGACGCATCTGGAGCGCAATCCGAATGACGTGCGCGGCTATGAAGTCATCGCGCCGGTCTATCTGCGCATGGGGCGCTTTGCCGACGCGGTCAACGCGCGGCGCAAAGTGATCGCGCTCGCCGGCGAAAGCTCCGAGCGGCAATCCGACCTCGGCGAGGCGCTGGCGGCGCAAGGCAATGGCGTCGTCACTGTCGATGCCAAGGCGGCGTTCGAGCGCGCGCTCGAGCTCGATCCGAAGAACGTCAAGGCGCTGTTCTTCATCGGTATCGCCGCCGAGCAGGATGGCGACCGCCACAAGGCGGCGGCGATCTTCACGACGATGCTGAAGGATGCGCCGGCCGACGCGCCGTGGGCGCCATTGGTGCGTGAGGCGCTGACCCGTGTTGGCGGCACGCCGCCCGCGATCGCTGCCGCGCCTGCCGCGCCTTCCGCCGATCAGCCGGGCCCCAGTTCAGCCGATGTCGCCGCCGCCGGAGAGATGAGCGAGAAGGATCGCGGCGACATGATCCGCGGCATGGTGGCGCGGCTCGCCGACAGGCTAAAGGATAACGGCGACGACGTGGCCGGTTGGCAGCGGTTGTTGCGCGCCTATATGGTGCTGGGCGAGCGCGACAAGGCAAAGTCCGCGGCGGGCGATGCGCGCAAGGCGCTGGCCGCCGACCCCGACAAGCTGCGTCAGATCGACGACATGATCAAAAGCATGGGAATAGAGGGATGACGCGGAAGCAGCGGCGGCTTACGCTCATCGGCGGCAGTCTGGCGGTACTCGGCGTCGCCGCGGCGCTGGTGCTGTTCGCGCTCAAGGACTCCATCGTCTTCTTCAATTCGCCGAGCGACGTGGTCGAGAAGCAGCTCGCGCCGGGCACGCGCATCCGCATCGGCGGCCTGGTCGAACCGGGCAGCCTTAAGAAGGGCGACAACCTTCAGGTGTCGTTCAAGGTGACCGACGGCGCGCATGACATCAGCGTGCGCTATCAGGGCATCGTGCCGGACTTGTTCCGCGAAGGGCAGGGCGTCGTCGCCGAAGGCAAGCTCGAACCCGGCGGCCTGCTCGCCGCCGATACCGTGCTCGCCAAGCACGACGAGCGCTACATGCCGCGCGAGGTTGTTGACGCGCTGAAGAAGAGCGGGCGCTGGCAGGAAGGCGAGATGAACGCCGATGCCCACGTCGTCGGGAAGAAGCCATGATCCCTGAAATCGGCCATTACGCTCTTGTCCTCGCGCTCGGTCTCGCCGTCATCCAGGCGACGGTGCCGCTCTATGGCGCGATCAAGCGCGACGGCGCGTTGA
>JAHCKF010000054.1 GCA_026125925.1 Pseudolabrys sp. | reverse complement strand
GGGATGCCTCAATCACCGACCAACTCCGCGTCTGCCGTCTCCATTCCGAAAAGCAGGGCTGGCAGGTGGAAGCTGTGATGCGCGGCGTGTCGATCGTCGCCTTCAATCCGCTCCGCGAGCGCGATTACGCGGGAATGCTTTCTCGCATCGAAGCACCGACTCTCATCATTCACGGCCGCAAGGACTGCATCGTACCCTTAGTCGTCGGCCAATTCTGCGCTTCGACTATTTCGAATGCGACGTTGAGTGTTTTCGAAAATAGCGGACATTCGCCGTTTGCCGAAGAGCCTGAGCGGTTCAAACGTCGCGATCTCGCGCGCCACCAGGCGGGACTAAATCGATTCAACGGCTCTAGGTTCGCGGGCATACTGGGATCTCAGATCGAGAACACCGCGCCGCACCCGCGACCGATCCGCAGGCGACGGATCGCATATTCTGGACAAGATGGCCACCGTCGGCAGAGCCGCTCAAACTCGTTTGGCGATAAAGCAGTATGGGCACTGATCGCGGCACGACACCGCGCAACGGTAAAGTGTTAGGTATTTCATCTGCCAGAGACATTTACGCTGCCACCCCTCTCCATCATGGGGCGATTGAAAAGGGGCGATTCATGTGGAGCGGCCCTTGCGCTATTCTTCGCCGGCTTAAGCCACATTTCGCCAAGTCCGGCAAGATACCGATTTTCGCTCATGGTCGTAAAGGCGCGAATTGCGCTAGAGAGCTTTATCGAGTCTGCAGAACCGATCGGATATTAGCGATCGAAAACGAGCAGATTCCCGAGTTCCGGTTGCCGCAAGCGTATGCTCGCAATGTCACTTCGAAATTCGTCAACCATCCAATCGCATATTTCCGTGACGACCGCCGAATTCGAACGCTCCGGCAGAACGAGATCACACCGGCGTCCGGTCGCAATGACCTGAGGCAGAGCCGGCACCAGCGCGGCGGATGCAAGCAGACCGGAGACCACGTTTAGCCAGCCAACCGCCATGCCCTGACCGACCAACGCCGCCTGCACGACCAACGTGTAGTCGGTCAACAGGATCTCCTTTTCCGGGCTCCCGGCGAAGTCTGGCGCGAACAATTGATGCCACTGAAATTGCGAGCCACTGAGCGAGATCATTCGGGCTGCCGCGGGCAGAAGTTCGTCCGCCTCGTTGCGGGCCCCCTGATAACGATCCGAGCATACCGGTAACAGGAGTTCGCGCATCAGGGGATACACGCGTGTATTCGCATCGGCCCGGGGATCGAACCGCATCGCGATGTCGACACCATCGACAGGACCTTCCAGCGGGCCGTTGATGAGCTGGAAATGAATTTCCTCACCCGGAAACCGCGCCTGGAATCGAGACAGCCTCGGCATGAACCAATGGGTGGCAAACGCGGCGGAAACCGAAAGGACTATGGGCCGACGTACTGGTTTGGTGCGAACCAATAGTTCGGCGACGGTTTTCTCGATTTCGCCAAAGCTTTGCGAAATTCCGGAGAAAAGGCTGGTGCCCTCTTTGGTCAGGACGGCGCCTCTTGGCGTCCTGCGAAACAGGGGCATACCGAGGTGATTTTCCAGCCGGGCAATGGTTCGGCTGACCGCCGGTCCGGTCACGCCGAGTTCACTGGCGGCCTTGGCGAAGGTGCCGCATCGCACCGCCGCTTCGAATGCAACCAACGAATTGAGAGAAGGGAGCAATCGTCTGATCTGGGACATTACAAAATGTAACCTCCTCGGTGATTATTTGTCGGCTTGCCGAGCACCGATAGATGCCTGAAATTCAACGGACGGCGCCGTGTCCACGGCGCGCCCGGAACAAGGAACAAGAGGCCGAAACCATGTCGTTTGCCGATTTCAAAGTACTGACATTCGACATCGTCGGAACGTGCATCGACTTTGAGAAGGGCGTTCTCGACGGCTTCCGCGCGGCGGGCGGTGCGGCGGCGGCCAAGCTGACGGAGGATCAGATCTTCGCGGGCTATCTCGCCGCGCGCGAAAAGCACCCGGGTCCGGCGAGCGCCGTCATGCGCGATGTCTATCTGACGGCCGCCAAACAAATGGGGCTCCCCGCCGACGATGCCGCCGGCGACCTGTACTTCCGGATGTTCTTCAGCGCGCCCGCCTTTCCTGACTCCGCCGAAGCGCTCAAGCGTCTGCGGCGCAGGTTCCGCCTCGTCGCCATGACGAACTACGACCGGGTCGCCTTCACCAATTGCGCCAACAAGCTCGGCCGTCCGTTCCACGACAGCGTCACGCTCGACGAAGTCGGCCACGCCAAGCCCGACCCGCGCTTCTTCTTCTTCAATCTCGGCCGGCAATCGGCGCACGGCTTCAAGCAGGAGGAAATCCTCCACGTCGCGCAGAGCCAGTATCACGACATCGGTGTCGCGCGCGAACTCGGCTACAAGGTCTGCTGGATCGAGCGACGCCAGGGCATGAAGGGTTTCGGCGGCACGCCGGTGCCGAAGGTCGTCACGAAGCCCGACTTCCACTTCACCTCGCTGAAGGAACTCGCCGACGCGGTCGAGAGCGAGAAGTCCTGACGCCTCCCCGCCGCCCGTGAGGATGCCGGCCATGTCCGCACTGACACCTCCGTCCTCGCTGTGGCGCGACACCGCGACGGCCGCGGCCGCGCCGCGGCGCCTGACGGATGCCGTGAAGGCGGATGTCGTCATCGTCGGCGGAGGATATACCGGCCTTTCTGCGGCGCTGCGCGCCATCGAGCGCGGCCTCAAGCCCGCGGTGATCGAGGCGAGCGACATCGGCTTCGGAGCCTCCGGGCGCAACGGCGGCGTCGTCTCGACCAAGTTTCGCGTGTCTCTAAGCGACATGGCGAGGCATTACGGCATCGATGTCGCGAAACGCATGAACCGGCTCGGCCACGACGCCATGGATTGCGTCGAGAAATACGTCGCCGACTTCGCCATCGAGAGCGCCGGACTGGCGAGAACCGGCAATTTGCGCTGCGCCCACAACGACCACGCCTTCGCGGCGCTGCGTGACGAGGCCAAGGTCGTGACGGAGACGTTCGGCGACACCAGCTTGCGCATTCTCGATCGCGCCGAGACCGAGCACGAGATCGGCAGCGCGGCCTTCGTCGGCGGCGTTCTCAACGCGCATGCGGGCGTCATCCATCCGCTCAATTACGCGCGCGGCCTCGCCCGCGCAGCCCGCGAACGCGGCGCCGACATCTTCGAGCAGTCGATGGCGCTGCGCATCGCGCGCAAGCCCGATGGCATTGAGGTCGCGACCGAGCACGGCTCGGTGCGCGCCGAGCGCCTGATCATCGCCACCAACGGCTACTCCGATCTCTCCGCGGCGACCGCCACGGTGCGGAAGGCCGTGATCCCGTTCCGCAGCGCGATGGTGGCGACTGAGCCGCTGTCGCCGTCGCTTTTCGACACGCTGGTGCGCAACGGCCGCAGCTACAGCGAGACCCGCCGGATGATGCGCTGGTTCCGCCGCATCGACGACCGCCTGCTGTTCGGCGGCCGCGGCGCCTTCGGCAAGGATGATTCCGCCCCCGCCTTCGCGGCGCTGGAAGCGGCGATGAAGGCCATCTTCCCGCAACTCGCCGACGCCGCGGTGACGCATCGCTGGTCGGGGCTCGTCGCGATGACGATGGACAGCCTGCCGCAGATCGGCCTCGCCGACGAGCGCACGGCCTTCGCGCTCGGCTACAACGGCACCGGCATCGCGATGGCGAGCTTCCTCGGCCGCTGTGTCGTCGATCTCGCCATCGGCGACGCGATCGATCTCGGCCTGATGCGCCGGACGCGGCCGGAGGCAATTCCGTTCTATACGCTGCGCGAGCCGGCAGTCCGCACGGTCGCGGGCTGGTACCAGTTCCTCGACCGTATCGGCCGCTAGCGCGAGCTGCCGGCGGTCCGTCATAGCGCGCCGCAGATGCGCGCCGCGTCAAGCATCGCGGAGTGAATGTTGCGGCTGGCGACGGCATCGCCGATGCGATGCAGCTCGAAGCCCTGAGCCGTGCCGCGCGGCTGCGGTTGCGCCGCCACCATTGCGCCGAGATCGGTGACGCCGCCGTTGCTGGCGTGCGAGCGCAGCCCCTCGAAGACCTCCGCCATCGGAATGCTGCCCTGCTCGACGATCACGTGATCGACGATCACGGTCGTCGTCTGATGCGTCAGGTCGCTGACCAGCGTGGCCTGCAATCGGTTCTCGCTGCACTTGACCGAAACGAGACGCGTCTCCGCGACCGGCTGGATGCCGTATTTCAGGAAAAGCTGTTTCCAGCGCACGCGCTCGGCATAGGTCAGTTCCTCCGCCAGCATCGCGTCGATCGAAACATAGTTGACCCGGGCGCCCATCTGAATGGCGCGTTCGGCCGCGAGCGGCGCCGGGTGCCGGCCGGTTCCGTCGACCACCAGCACGTCGCCCGACAGCGCGACTTGACCGTTCAGCACGTCCCAGGTGTTGGCGCACAGGTCCGCGCCGGCGCCGATGTCGATCATCGGCAGTCCGCCCGTCGCCATGATGACGACGTCGGGCTCCAGGCTCGTGATGTCCTGCACTTCCATGTAGGCGTTGACATGCAGGCTGGCGCCGAGACGTTCGAGCTCGGCCACGCGCCATTCGACGATGCCCTTGAGATCGTTCCGCCAGGAGCCGGTGGCGCCCACGAGAATCTGACCGCCGAATTCCGCTGCGGCTTCATAGAGCGAGACGGCGTGGCCGCGCTCGGCGCTCAACCGCGCCGCCTCAAGTCCGGCGGGGCCGCCGCCGATCACCACGACCTTCTTCGGCGGGCCGTCGGTCTTCGGTATCCGGTGCTTCAGCGTCAGCTCGCGGCCAGTCGTGGGATTATGCAGACAGGACGGGCGATGCGGCGACTGACAGTGCGTGGCGCCGACGCACGGTCGGATCTCGCGCTCGCGGCCGCTCGCCAGCTTCGCGACGATGTACGGATCGGCGATATGGGCGCGGGTCATCCCTGCCATATCGACTTTGCCTTCGCGCACGGCATATCGCGCGGAGGCGAGGTCCGCAATGCGGGCAGCATGGAAGACCGGCAGGCCAATCTCGTGCCGGAATGTGCCGACGGGCTCGACCCATGGAGCCAGGGGCGTTCCCATGCCGGGCATGTTGTATTCGACAAGAGCCGGGACTGTATCCATCGCTCCATAGATCGCGTTGAAGAAGTCGACGGCGCCGGCCTCCTTCAGGATCTGCGCAATGCGGATACACTCGTCGAAGCGCAGCACGGCATGCGGGCCGTCGTCGATCGTGAAGCGCATGCCGACGAGGAACTTGTCGCCGCAGGCCTTGCGGATCGCCTCATGCACCATCAGCGCAAACCGGCACCGATTCTCGATCGATCCGCCGAAGCGGTCGGTGCGCCGGTTGGTATCAGGCGAGAAGAACTGTCCGATCAGATGCCCGCCCGACATCGTTTCGATTCCGTCCAAGCCGCCTTCCTTGCAGCGAAGCGCGGCTCTGGCAAAAGCTTTCACGACACGGTCGATGTCGTGCTCGTCCATTTCCTTCGGGATGCTACGATGCGCGGTTTCGCGGACCGGCGACGGCCCGATGGTCGGCAGACGGTCGCCGCCATAGGGATCGCCGCGTCGGCCCAGATGCGAAATCTGGCACATCAAGGCCGCGCCCTGGGCGTGCACGCGGTCGGCGAAGCGTTGCAGATACGGGATGATGGCGTCCGTGCCGACGTTCAACTGGCGAAAGATGTTGGGCGAGTCGATGTCGACATTCGAGGAGCCGCCGAACATGGACAGGCCGAGACCGCCTTTGGCCTTTTCCTCGTGATAGCTCTGATAGGCCTCGTCCGGCATGCCGTTCTGCTCCAGTCCGCAGGCATGACTGGTGCTCATGATCCGGTTGCGGATCGCCAGATGCTTGATCGTCAGCGGCTGAAGGAGCGGATCCTTGGCGACGATCGCGGGGTCTGACTCAAACATGGGCGTCTCCGGAATGGCGGACCAAGCGGGCGAATGCGCGCGTACGAAAGATTGCGCGGCGCGTCGCCGGACTCGGCTCAGGACAGGACCTGGCTCAAGAATTGACGGGTGCGCGGGTCCTTCGCGTCGTTGAAGAGCTCCTCGGGCGGCCCGTGCTCGACGATGACGCCCTTGTCGGTGAAGTAGATGTGGTCGGCCACCTCGCGCGCGAAACCCATTTCGTGCGTCACGAGAATGCAGGTCATGCCGTCGGCGGCCAGTTCCTTGATCGTCACCAGCACTTCCTTGACAGTCTCCGGGTCAAGCGCGGCGGTGACCTCGTCGAACAGCATAATGTCCGGCCGCATGGCGAGGCTGCGTGCGATCGCCACGCGCTGCTGCTGGCCGCCCGACAACTGGCCCGGATAGACATCCTCCTTGCCGGTGAGGCGCACCTTGGCGATCAGCGCGCGGGCACGCTGCTCCACCTCGGCCTTCGGCTCGCGCAGGACCTTCAGCGGCGCCATCATGACGTTTTCGAGCGCGGTCTTGTGCGGGAATAGATTGTACTGCTGGAAGACGATGCCGACCTTTTTGCGCAAAGCCAGCTTGTCCAATTTCGGGTCGTTGACCTCCTGGCCCTCCACCGTAATCGAGCCGCGCTGGATCGGGCTCAGCCCGTTGATGCAGCGGATCAGTGTCGACTTGCCCGATCCCGACGGTCCAATGATGCAGATGACCTCGCCCTTGTGGACGTCGAAGCTGATACCTTTGATCACCTCAAGGGCGCCAAAGGACTTGTGGACGTCTCTCAGGGACACGATCGGCGCGCCGCGCGGCGACTGACCCGAACTGTCGGCCTTCCGGTGATTAGACTGCATACTGGCGTTCGAGCTTTCGTGTCCAAAGGGCGATAGGATAGATGTAGGCAAAGAACAGACACAGCAGGAACAGGTAGAACGGGAACAGCAGCTCGGGCCTTGCCCCGGCCGCTTCCATCCCGGCCTGCGCATTGGCGACGGCCTCGTGCACGCTAAAGATCGAGGCCATCGGCGTGGACAGCGTCAGCAGCGCGTACCAATTCATCCAGGGCGGGATGGCGCGGCGAACGCATTGCGGCAGGATAATCCAGCGCAGCGTCTGCGACCGCGTGAAGGCGAGCCCTTCGGCCGACTCCCACTGGCCCGTCGGGATTGAGAGCACGGCGCCGCGCACGATCTCGCTGATATTGCCCATCACCGGCAGCGCGAAGGCGACCGTCGCCTTGATCCAGTCTGGCAGCGGAATCGTGCTGCCGCCCGGCAGCCTCATCTCCGCGGGCAGCATGTACATGATGCCGAAAAGGATCACTAGCCACGGGGAATTGCGCAGCAGATGTGTCACGAATCGGGACGGCACCCTCACCGGCCATTGGAGGCTGATCTGCATCAGGCCGAGCCCGATGCCGAGCACCGTCGCCAGCGCCATCGCCGCAAAGCTCATCAGCAGATTGAGAACGAAGCCCCTGAGAATAAAGGGCAGCCATATGACGAGCGTCTCGATGGCGGAAGGATGTCCGGCCGCGGCCGTCTGCGCCCAGGCCGACACCACCGACAGGGCGAAAGCGGCGAAGAGGCACGCACCGTAGCGCCAGGTGACATAGGTCAGCGGAGCCGCCGGCGTCAGGCGGCGCAAGCCGAGCGTGAACGCGCGGGCCGTCACCGGCCGTACCCCGGCAGGGCAGCCCTGCGCTCGATGAAGTGCAAGACGCTGGCCAATGCCGTCACGACGATGATGTAGAACAGGAACAGCAGCAGCATCATTTCCGGGACATTGACGTTGTCCGACCACACCTGGTTGAGGACGTACGTCATCTCGGGAACGGCGATCACGTAGGCGAGCGAGGTTGTCTTGGCTAGGCTCACCAGGTTGTTGGTCAGCGCCGGCAGGCTGATCCGCACCGCCAGCGGCAAGGTCACGTACAGATAAGTTTGCCAGCGCGAGAAGCAAAGACTTTCGGCTGCGTCGAGCGTCGATTCCGGCACGGCTTCGATGCCGGAGCGGAAAATCTCGACGTTAAAGGCGCCGCCGAAAATCCCCAGCGAAATAATCGCCCAGGTGAAAGATGAGATCAGCGGCTGCGAGTAACCGCCCATGTCGACGCTGGGGGTCAGCGTTCCCAGCCCAAAGAAGAAGAACAGCAGCTGGATCATCGGCGGTGTGTTGCGGAAGGCTTGGATATAGGCGTCCACCACCACCCGCACAATCCGGCTTTTCGCGCCCTGCGCCCACGCGCCGAGCACGCCGATCACAAGAGACAGCAATAGCGTCCAGAAGATGAGCTGGAGCGAATTGGACGCTCCCGACAGAAACCGATCGTATTCGTAGCGATCATAGAAGACATTGAAGTTCAGACCCGTCGTCTCATAAAGCCGCCGGAAGTATGGTGCGATGATATCAAGCACGGCGGGCCATTATGAATGCGGCGGGTCTGAACAAAGCGGCGTCAGTTCTTCGGCGTCAGATAAGAAGTGTCCCAGTGGAGCTTGTCGTGCTGCTCGGCGAACCAGGCGCTGGGTTTGACGTTCCATTTCTTGGCAAGCTCGATAAGCTTGCCGTCCGCCTGCCAACGGTAGGCCATGCCGGCCATGAACACACCCCATCCCTTGTTGAGTTCCTCGATCGGGACCGCCGCGGCCCAGGGATTATTGTAGAGCGTCGAGACAGGCATCTCGTAATCTTTCCACTCCGGCAGCTCCAGATCGGCCATGATGCTGACATCGTCATAGACCCATGCGATGCACTTGCCGGTGCGCAGCGCTTCCTTGCCTTCGGTGTTACCGGCGAACGCAGTCAGCTTCGCCTTAAGCTGAGTCTCGATCATCTTGTTGTAGGCGTTGCCCTGCTTGCCGCAGACCGGCTTATCCGCGATGTCCTTCCAGTCCTTGATCACGCCTTTCTTTGCGAGCAGAGTCGGCCCCGAAGTCCAATAGGCTGGCTCGATGATGCCGATGATCTTGCGGCGCTCGGCAGTGTCGTACATGCCGCCAATGATCAGATCGATCTTGTTCTGCTGCAGCATCTGCATGCGGTTCGCCGACGTAATGATGACCGGCTCGAATTTCACGCCAAGGGCCTCGGCGACGCCCTTGCCGAGATCGACTTCGATACCCTGCAGAGAACCATCCGGCGCCGGGAACGACCAGGGCTTGAAGGCGCCCTGAACGCCGACCTTCACGACGCCGCGTTCGAGAATTTCCTTGAGGCGGTCGCCGGCGGCCTGGGCCGGCCCGGCGGAAAGTACCGCGAGGGTGCCGGCAAACGTCGCGGCCAGTGCGGCAAGGCATTTCATTCGGCTCGATGCAATCATCACTTCACCCCTTCGTTTTGGTTGTCGCGTTGGATCTTCAGGCCGCATGTCCTTTCGGGAAATGGTGGCTCTGGTGCCGAAGGAAGCTTTCGATTTCCTTCGCCGTCTGTTCCGGCGTCCATTCCAGGAGGCCGGCTACGGATTGCGCCGCATGATCGACAACGTCGCGGTCGACATGGCGCCCCCAGGCGAGGCCCGTGCGCGTGCGGAGAATGCCGGTGAGATCGCGCGCGTGTTCGTCGAGGACGGCGGCTTTGTAGGTGTCGGTGAGAGCGTTCCGCGTGGAGATTGGCGCAGGCGCGACGGCGCGGCGCGGCGACGCCGGCCTGGCAACTGCGCGCCTGCCCGCAGCCGGCAGAAGCCGCGCGACGGCCTTGTGCAATTCCCGGCCAGCGCTCATGTAGCTCTGTACCGGCCCGGCGGTCAGGGCGAGGACGCGCGGCATGCCTTGGGCGCTCAGATCGTGGATCTCGCGCGTGCGCCGTCCCATCGGCTGTTCGGGATCGAAGGTCAGCGGACGCACGCCCGCCCAGGTGAACTCCACGTCGCTCCGCTGCAATGACAGGCCCGGCAGCAGATGATTGGCCTCGCCGAGCAGGAAATCGACATCCTCGGCGGTCGGGCGCGCTTCATCGGCGTCCTCGTCGAACAGCGTCTCGGTCGGCCCAAAATAGAAGCGGTCGCCGTCGAGCGGCAGGCAATAGAACGGCATGCCGCCGCGATGGAGTGTCGCGATGCCGTGGCCCTGGTAACGATCGGGAAGTCGCACGACGATGTGCGAACCTTTGGTGCCGCGTATCAGCGGGCGGTTCGACTTCAGTCCCGCCGGCCGAATGTCGTCGATCCAGGTGCCGGCGAGGTTGAGGACCACCTTGGCGCGGACGGTCTCGACATCGCCCGAGCGGGTAGAGAGATCAACGATCCAGTCGCCCTCGCTCGTCCGCTCGCGCAACGCGGCGCGTGTGAACAGGCGCAAGGCGGCACCGTTGCGTTCGGCGTCGAGCGCGTTATCGATGCATAGACGATCGGGCCAGTCGATGATGTATTCGCGATAGGTCGCTACCGATGCCAGTTGGTCCCGGTCGCGCAGATCGGCCAGAAACGGGATGTCCCGGTCGAGTCCGGAGCGCACGCGGCGATAATCCAGCGGCGGGTTCGGGGGTCCCAAGTGCGCAAGCAGGGTGAAGCCGATGTCGAGATGCCAGCCGCGGATGTCGCCGCCGCGCCACAGCGGGAAGCACATGGTGAAGGGCTTGCAGCGCGCGGGATGGAGACGGACGAGTTCTTCGCGGGATTCCATCGCTGCCTTTGCCATCCTCGCGGCGCCGAGAAAACGCAGCGGCGATCGGACGAAAGTCCGCACCGGATGCCGCGTCTCGAAGTAGCGCAGGCCGCAATGCAGGATGCGCGAGGAGCGGCTGGATGCACCGTGAGCGAGATCGGCTTGTTCGGCGAGCAGCACGCTGTAGCCCGCCGCCGCCAGCTCCCGCGCCGCGCTGGTCCCGTTGATGCCGCCGCCGATCACGACGACTTCGAAGTTTTTCACATCGGCGGTTTGGGTCATCATGACCAGTACTGCCCATCTGTTCGCGCCCAGAACGGTAAGCTTCAAGTTCGAAATACTCAAAATAGAATGATTGGCGAACGTTATGCGTCGAATGCATATTGATCAGCACGTGTCTGCGCCGCTCTTTTCGGCTTTCTGCTGTAAAAATAGAAATTTAGGGGACTACCGAACGGCAAGCGCGAGGCGCGCGTCCGGTCGGCTTATACGCAATAGTTGTGTCTGGTCCGGGCCGCCCTACCGCGGCAGATTGCGCAAGGCGGTGTCGCGCTGGCTCACCAGCAGATCGAGCAACGCGTCGACGGCGCGGCTGGCCGGCCGTGAATCGGGGCGCAGCAACGCGACGTTGAACGGGATTGTCGGCGTGAACGGAATGATGCGCACGCCGGCGTCCCGCTCGCAGGCGGCCGTGTACGGATCGATCAGTCCGACTCCCGCACCATTCCGCACCAGTTGAAGTACGACATAGGACACGGTCGTCTCATAGGCCGGTTCGTACTTCACGCCGCAGGTGCGGAATGCCTGAGCGACCAATTGCCCGCCCGCCGTGACGGACGCCCACGAAATGAACGGGACGCCGATGAGATCCGCCGGCTCGATCCGCGACTTGTCGGCGAGCGGGTGGTCGGTCGGAACCGCAGCAACATACGGCGCATCGCTGAAGTGCTCGATCCGGAATCCGGAACGCCGGAACGGCGTTTCGGCTAAACCAAAATCGATCTGTTGCGAAGCGGCCCATTCCTCAATGCGCGCCGATACGGTGACGTTCATGAGGATCTTGGTCTTCGGCCACTCCTTCTGGAACTTCGCCAGCAGACTTGGAAGGAAGCCCAGAGCGAGAGCCGGCATGATGGCTGTGTCGATACGGCTACTTTCGCCTTCGGCGACCCGTGCTGCGAAGCTTTTCAATGAATCGAGCGAAACATAAGCTCTCTCGATCTCGTCCAACAAGAGCCGCGCGACCGAGGTCGGGGTCACCAAGCCGCGTCGACGCTCAAAGAGAGTGACGCCGAGCTCTGCCTCAAGCTTATCTAGTAGTCGGCTTACTGCAGGCTGACTGCGTCCCAACAACTCAGCGGCGGCGCTCACCGTGCCGGTCAGCATCACCGCTCGGAATGCCGCAAAGTAGAGAAGGTTCATTGATGAAGTATCCTAGAGCGCGTTATACCGACGATGACTAGTTTCTCCTACCCATCACAGCGCTCAAGACCACAGCAATCGCTTGCCCTAACCGGCGATTTGCACATTGGAGCCAGCAGTCCATTTCAATACTCCTCAGGCTGAGAACTCTGCCATTTCGCGCTTTGAAAATCAAAAAGACCGCAAAGACAGGACTTGCTACCTCCGGCGGACTCGAAATGGATCCGAAGGTCGGCCCTAAGCGACTTCTTGCCGATCCGCAGCGCTAAGATGCCGCGAACAGCCCCCCTTCAAAGGCCGCCTTGCTTGCCTTCAGTCAGCAGGTCTTGGTGGCGAGTGTTTCATCCGTTCGGCTTCGTTCGTTTGTCTGTCGCTTTGCCTAAGTATTGAAGCCACCAGTAGGCCGCAGCTTCTTTGGAATGTAGCGTTCGGCCTTCAACTCGATCACATTGCGCTTGAGCCGTACGGCCTCGACTCGCTTGGGCTTCATCTTGTCGTAACCGGGAAATGCCTGCTGCGGAACGCCTGCAAGGCCCTCCACACGGCTACGCAGTTCCGAAAATGAATTGATCTGCCGTCCGCACTTTTTGCCAATCGCTTCGGTCCGGCGAGAAGCAGCGGGACCCGGCTAGCTCCGAGAGGGCACCCGGGTTTTGCGAGCCTGGGAGCCGTCGGAACTTGCGGCCGCGACCTTATAGCAAGCAGCTCTCGTGGCGACGGTGCGCGGGCAATACCACGGTGCCGGCGCGAACGGAGCAATCCCAAAAAGCGGCACCGACCGGTACTTCATCAAAATCACAAAATAGAATAACGGCCTAATTAACTTGATGGTTTTCGATTCAGCCGCTCTAATCCATCATCGGGGCGATTGAAAATCGTCTTTGCAGCATTTTCCGCGAATTCTGAGGACGAATTTGCCACCGCTGAGGCGGTGCCCACCCTCCGGTTGGCTCTCATTACGGCCTATTGCCGCTGATTTCCAGCGCGGTGAATTGTCGAATTTTTCGGTCGCCGCATAGTCCCATGAGCCGCTCGCTAATGGATTCGGCATAACGGCGTCCCGACTTCAGCACTACACGGGCCCGGCTCGGTGCGCGCAGACCTTGATACATCTGGCTCCTTCCAAGCAATGGCCCCATGTGCGCGAGT
>JAHCKF010000053.1 GCA_026125925.1 Pseudolabrys sp. | reverse complement strand
GATGCAGGCCGCGCACGACGCGCCGAACCTCGCCTCGGCGATGAACATCGGCGCCTTCAATCTCGGCAACGCGATCGGCGCCGCGCTCGGCGGCGCGGTGATCGATGCGGGCCTCGGCTATCCGGCGGTGTCGATTGCCGGCGCCGCGACGTCGGCGCTCGGTCTCGTCATGCTGCTGCTGGTGCGGCGCAAAGCGGTGGCCATGGCGCCGCAGGGCTGCTGACAGACCTTGTCCCGGGCGCGGCGCAGCATGAAATGACGCGCCGCAGAACCGGGACCGTCACGACCACAGAGCTTTGCCGCGGTCCCGGATCTGCGATGCATCTCTGACGTGCTGCATCGCGTCCGGGACAAGACAGCTATCCCAGCGCCGCCATCACCGCCTTGGAGATCGCCGCTGTGCCGTCGCTGCCGCCATATTCCATCGGCTTGAGGCCGGTGCGGTAGGCGTCATCGACGGCCTGCTCGATGCGCAGCCCGGCTTCGGCGGCCGGCGGATGGTCGTGCTTGTCGGCGAGCCAGTCGAGCATCATCGCCGCCGACAAAATCATCGCGGTCGGATTGGCCTTGCCCTGACCCATGATATCCGGCGCGGTGCCGTGACACGGCTGGAACACCGCGTGCGTGTCGCCGATATCCGCCGAGGGTGCCATGCCGAGGCCGCCGATCAGGCCGGCGGCGAGATCGGACAGGATGTCGCCGAACATGTTCTCCATGACCATGACGTCGAAGTCCCACGGCTTCTTCACCATCATGGCGGCGCAGGCATCGACATAAAGCTTGTCGGTCTTCACGCCGGGAAACTTGGCCTTGCGTTCGTCGAAGATGCCGCGCTGCCAGTTGAACGCCTTGAACACATTGGCCTTGTCGACCAGTGTCAGGCGGCCTTCCTTGCCGCGCGCCTTGCGCCGTTCGGCAAGCCGCAGGCAGAAATCGAACAGCCGCTCGGTGGTCTTGCGCGTCACGACGAGCGTCTCGCGCGCCTCGTCGTTCGTGGTCACGCCCTTGCCCATCGAGGCGAACAGGCCTTCGGTGGATTCCCGCACCAGCACGAAGTCGATGCCGTGCTCATGCGCGCCGACGATCGGCGAGGGCACGCCCGGCACCAGCCGCGCCGGCCGCACGCCGGCATAGAGATCGTAGATGAAGCGTAGTTCCACCTGCGGCATGATCTCGGTGCCGTCGGGATAGCGGATGCTCGGCATGCCGCAGGCGCCTAACAGGATGGCGTCGGCCTCGCCGGCGAGCTTCACCGTCTGCTCGGACATCGACTTGCCCGTCGCCTTGTATTCCTCGGCGCCGGCCGGCGCTTCCGAGAAGCGGAATTTCAGGCTCGGCGTCGTCTCTTCGATGCGGCGCAGCACGTCGAGCGCCGGCTTGGTGACTTCGTGGCCGATGCCGTCGCCGGGCAGGACGGCGATATGAAAGGCTGAATTGGCGGACATGCGCGCTTCCTGAAAATGCGGGGTGGTCTTGATGCCGGTTGCCCGCTAATCAATACGGCAACAACCACGAGCGCAAGAGCAACAATCAAGAGTAACGATCAAGGGGAAACGCATGCCGCGCTTTTCGGCCCATCTCGGCTATCTGTTCAAGGAGCGACCGCTGCTCGACCGCATCGACGCCGCGGCGGCGGCTGGCTTCACCGCGATCGAGGGCCGCTTTCCCGACGGCGTGGCCGCGGCCGACTACAAAGCCGCGGTGGACCGCAACAAACTCAAAGTGCTCGGCATCAACACGCCGCAGGCCGGCGAGACCGAGTTCGGCCTCGGCGCGCTGCCCGGCCGCGAGAGCGAATGGCGCGCGACCTTCGTGCAGACGCTCAGCTATGTCGAAACCGTCGGCGGCCTCGCCATCCACTGTCTTGCCGGCAAGGTCGCGCCGGAGCAGCGCCGCGCGGCGGAGCAGGTATTCGTCGAGAACCTCAAGCGCGCCGCCGACCAGGCCGCGGCGAAGGACATCAAGCTGTACATCGAGCCGATCTGCGAACGCGGCATTCCCGGCTATTTCCTGGTCGAGCTCGATCACGCCGCCGACATCGTCGGCAAGGTCGGCAGCGACAACGTCTTCATCCAGTACGACCTGTTCCACATGCAGATCGTCGGCGGCGACCTCATCGAGCGCTTCAAGAAGTACCAGAAGCTGATCGGCCACGTGCAGTGCTCGCAGGTGCCGGTGCGTCACGAGCCCGACGAGGACGGCGAGATCAACTACCCTTACGTCTTCGCCGAGCTCGACCGGCTCGGCTACGCCCACTGGATCGGCTGCGAGTACATCCCCTCGACGCCGCGGACCGAGGACAGCCTCGGCTGGGCGCGCCGCTACGGGGTGGTTCCCCGCGCTTAATAGACAATTAACCATCAAGGGTGTTGAAAAACCACGTAAAACGACCTTTTCGCGCGCTGCGGGCCCTGCTAGAAAGGGGCCATGTTTGGACGCGGCAAAAAGGCCGAGCCGGAGGCGCCTCCGGCGCCGACCCCTCTGAAAGAGGCCCTGCGCGAGGCGCGCATCGAGGCGGCCGAACGCTCGGCCGTCATCGTCGACCTGCGCGACGCCGAGGTGGCGCGCCTGGAGCTGCTCAACGAAGCGCTCGACCCGCTGTTTTCCGAAATCCCGAAAGACGTCGAACTGTTCGACCGCGGCATCAGCCGGGGCGAGACGCCGCGTCTGTGGCTCGATGTCGTCGCCCATGTCGAAATGGGCCGCGACAAGCGCCAGTACCGCTTCGTGCAGGACACCCGCTACGGCCGCGCCGTGCTGGCCGAGAGCTACGACGTGCCGGAGATGACCGGCGCCATCACGCGCTATGTCGCGCGCCGCCTCCTGGAGCGCGAACGCGCGCTGGCCGACGATGTGCCGTTCGGCCAGGCGGCGACGCTCAAGACCGTCGAATACGAACAGCGTCGGGGCCGCCTCCGCGCGTTGCGCATGTTCGTCTATGGCGCCGTGGTCGCTGTTGCCGCGCTGCTCACCTGGGCGCTGCTGACCGCGCCGCAGCCGTAAGCGCCTGCGTCTGCTGCATTGTCGTCCCCGCGCATAGCCGTCCGAAGGACGGCGTTCTTTTAGAACGCCTATGGGCGGGGACCCATACGCCGTGACCTCTCGATGGCGCGGTGGCTATGGGTCCCGGCTCTCGCTTCGCTCGGCCGGGACGACCGAGTCAAGCATCTCGCGCTTCTACTTCCTTCACCACCCCGTCCTCACTCATCGCCCGAACGACCATCTCACACCGCCACGCACCGGCATCGCCGTCGATGCGATAGAGGTGATAGCCGGCATTGGCCTTGTCGGCGCCGGGCGCGGCGGACGCTGACGGCACCCCGACCGCCGGCACGCGCGCGCCGTTCGGGCCGTCGATATGATTGAGCATGTCGAGATGGTCGTGGCCGTGCAGGATCAGTTCGGCGCCGTGCCGCGCGATCACCTGCATGAAGGCCGCGGCATCGGTCAGCCGCTTGTGATGCGGTGAATCACTCACCGGCGGATGATGGATCAGCACCACGCGAAACAGCTTTTCGTCGCGCGCGCGATCGAGCAGCGGCCCGAGCGTAGCGAGTTGCGCTTCTCCCAATGTGCCGGTCGCCTGGAACGGCGCCGTCGGCACGCCGGTGTTGAGGCCGATGATGGCGAGCGGCCCGCGCCGCTTGAAATAGGGAAAGCTCTCGCCCCCGTCGCCGCGCATGAAGTCGCCCCAGGCGCGGTCGGCGAAGCCAACCGATTCCGCGACATAGATGTCGTGGTTGCCGGGCACGAAGCTCACCGTCGCCGGCGCGCCGAGGCTGTCGAGAAAGGCGCGGCCGGGGGCGTATTCGGCCTCCAGCCCGATATTGGCGATGTCGCCGGTGACGGCGGTGTGGTCGGCGCCTTGCCTCTTCAAGTCGGCGACGATGTGCGGTCGAGCACGGCGCGCGGTCATGCACGGATCGCCGCTTGCGCTGCCAGTTCAGATAGCCGGTGATGCGCTTGGAACACAGGTCGAGCACATGCGCCGCCGGCAGCGGCGCCAGATGAATGTCGGAGAGGTGGGCGAGGGTGAAGGGCATGTTGCCATGTAAAGCATAATCACGGCGGGACTCCCTCTCCCCGTTGGGGAGAGGGTTGGGGTGAAAGGGAGTGATATAGGTAGTCTGTAACCCCTCACCCGTGCTTCGCATGCCGACCTCTTCGGAGAGGTGAAAGCATCACAACCGATCAATATCCCGGAAATGAACACCAGCACGCCACCGACCACAATCTGGAAAGCCGCCTTGAGGAACGGCGTATCCATGTATTTGTAGCGGATCCACGAGATCACGGCGAGTTCGATGGCGACGACGATGACCGCCGCGACGGTGGCGACATAGAAATCGGGAATGAGATAAGGCAGCGCGTGGCCGACGCCGCCGATGGTCGTCATCAGCCCCGACACCAGGCCGCGCAGCCACGGCGCGCCGCGGCCGGTGAGCGAGCCGTCGTCCGACAGCGCTTCGGCAAAGCCCATCGAAATGCCGGCGCCGACCGACGCTGCCATGCCGACGAGAAAGGTCTCCCAGGTATTGTGCGTGGCGAAAGCCGCGGCGAACAACGGCGCCAGCGTCGACACCGAGCCGTCCATCAGGCCGACCAGGCCGGGCTGCACATATTGCAGCAGGAACATGCGCCGCGCCGTCTCGTGCTCCTCGGCGCGCGCGTCTTCGGTGAGAATCTTGGCGCTGAGCTTATGCGCCAGCGACTCGTGGCCGGCCTCGGCTTCGGCCAGCGTCACCAGCAATTCGCGTACCGAGGCATCGCGCGCGCTTTCCGCCGCCTTGCGGTAATAGCGCTCGGCCTCGAACTCCATGTTCTCGGCGAACTTGCGCACCTCCTCGAGCCCGAGCGGCCGCATCAGCCACAGCGGCTTCTTCGGATGCAGGAAGCCCTGAACGTCCTGGCGGCGGATCAGCGGCAGGTATTCGCCGAATTTTTCGCGGTACAGGTCGTACAGCATGGTGCGGTGGTGCACTTCCTCCTCGGCCATCTCGTCGAAAACCTTGGCGGAGGCGGGAAACTGCTCGCGCAGGCCCTCGGCGAAGCCGCGGTAAATGCGGCTGTCCTCCTCCTCGTTGGTGATGGCGAGCGCCAGCACTTCCTGCTCGGTCAGGTCGGAAAATCGCTTCACGGGAGGCAGCCTTTCGGAACGCGTAAGGGGCTACCCTCAGATATTAGAACTATTCTAAAGAGTAAAGGCCCCGCTAGGCCTCACTTTTGACCAGCGGGCTGTTAGGAGTCCTGACGTATCGCAAGGAACCGCTGCTTGTCCGCCTTTCGCCGCCGATTTGAGCCGCTGCTGCGCCGCGTATTCCATTTCTATTGGCGCTTTGCCCGTGGGGCGACGCTGGGCGCCTTCGCGCTGGTGATCGACGGCCAGCGCCGCGTGTTCCTGATCCAGCACTCCTACATCAGCGGCTGGCATCTGCCGGGCGGCGGCGTCGAGACCGGCGAGACCATCAAGACCGCGCTGGCGCGCGAACTGATGGAGGAGGGCAATATCAAGCTCACCGGCGAACCGGTGCTGCATGGCGTCTTCCACAATCGCCGCGTCTCGCGGCGCGATCATGTCGCCTTTTTCGTGGTGCGCGATTTCGTCCAGGACAGCCCGCCGGTGCCGGACCACGAGATCGTCGCGCACGGCTTCTTTGCCATCGATGAATTGCCGGCCGACACCGGCCGCGCCGCCCGCGCCCGCATCGCCGAGGTGTTCGAGGGCCGGGCGGTGAGCGAGTTGTGGTGAGCAGCAATGACAAAACTTGGCTGTCGCCCGCGGTGCGTGCCGCGGCGGTCACGCGCAGTTTGAAAGCCGGCGAGGCGCTGTTTCATCGCGGCGACAAGGTTCTCAACCTCTTTGAAGTGGTCGAGGGGCAGGTGCGGCTGTCGCGCATCGACAGCGCCGGTCACGAAGTGCTGCTCTATGTCGCCGGCACCGGCGAAACGCTGGCCGAAGCCTCGCTGTTTTCGCCGACCTATCATTGCGACGCCGTCGCGTCGGCCGCGGCCACGGTGCGCGCCTATCGCAAGTCCGCCGTGCTCGCCGCCTTCGACAAGGATCCGGCGGCAGCCAGGTCCTTCACGGCGATGCTGGCTCGGCAGGTCATGAGCCTGCGCACGCGCGTCGAGCAGCGCAATATTCGCTCGGCGCGCGACCGCCTGCGCCATTGGCTGAGCGTCAATGCGGGCGCCGATGGCCGCACCGTGCCGCTGACGGGAACGCTGAAGGACGTCGCCGCCGAGCTCGGTCTCACGCACGAGGCGCTCTATCGTGCGCTGGCGGCGCTGGCGCGGTCCGGCGAGATCAGGCGCACGCGGCAGACGATCGTGCTCCTTCACCGCAAACGCAAGTGAGCGCCGTATGATCCCGATCATATGGGTGGACGCATGGATGCCCTAGAGACGGTGGCATTGCAGATGCGAGGTTTATCATGCTCCGCTTTGCCGCCTGTGCCCTGTCGGCCGCCATGCTGGCCGCTCTCTGGCCTGCCGCCGCGCAGGATAGCCACCGGCATGGGATGCCGCATGGCGCGCCCGCGGCCCAATCCGCTGGGGCGGCTGACACGCGTCAGTCTATCGCGCTGCCGGCGCCGATGCAGGAGCACATGCTCGCCAATATGCGCGATCACCTCACCGCGGTCGGCGAAATCGTCGGCGCTCTGGCCGACGGCAGGTTCGACGCGGCTGCCAAGGTGTCGGAGCAGCGCCTCGGCATGAGCTCGCTGTCGCTGCACGGCGCCGCGCACATGGCGCCGCACATGCCGCCGCCGATGCAGGACATCGGCACCAGTATGCACCGGGCGGCGAGTCGGCTCGCCATCACGATCCAGGACGCCGACGTGGCGCGGTCGCCGGAGGCGATGGCCGCCGTGCACCGCGGGCTGAACGACGTGCTGTCGGCGTGCTCGTCCTGTCACGCCGCCTACCGAATTCGCTGACCACCGGTCCGCTTGCGCATATGACAACCGCTCACCGCTGCACCAGCGCCAGCTTGACGCCGAGCGCGACGAACATCGCGCCGATGGCGCCGTCGATGACGCGCTGGAAACGCCGCGTCGCCTTGAGGCGCGAGGCGGCATGCGCCGTGACCGCGGCGACGATCAGCGACCACACGGTGCCGCCGATGCTGAAGATGGCGCCGAGAAACAGGAAGGCCAGCGCCTTCGACGGCGCGTCATTGGCGACGAACTGCGGCAGGAAGGCGAGAAAGAAGATCGCCACCTTCGGATTGAGCGCGTTGCTGAAGAAGCCCTGCCAGAACACGCTGCGCAGCGGCAACGCCAGCCGAGCCGGCGCGGCCTCATCGGTAGTCGCGGCCGGGCGGCTCAGGATCAGGCGCAGGCCGATATAGACGAGATAGGCGGCGCCGACATATTTGATGACGCTGAAGGCGGTGGCCGAAGCCGCGATCAGTGCCGACAGGCCGATCGCCGCCGCGGCGATGTGCACCATGATGCCGCCGGTGATGCCGAACGAGGCGGCGACGCCGCCGCGCAGGCCCATCTGCGTCGAGCGCGCCACCACCAGCGCGGTGTCGGGCCCCGGCGTGATGTTGAGCAACAGCCCGGAGAGAATGAACAGCCAGAGATCGTGGGTGCCGAACATGATCCAATTGTCATTCCGGGGCGCTTGCAAAGCAAGCGAACCCGGAATCCGGTTAGGAATTCCGCGCTCGCCTCTGGATTCCGGGTTCGCGCCTTTCAGGCGCGCCCCGGAATGACAGATCTAGCCGAACCTTGCCCGATCATGCTTGGCCGCGAAATCGAGCTGCGGACCGACCGGCACGATGCCGGTCGGGTTCACCGTGCGCTGGCTATGATAATAGTGCCGCTTGATCTGCCCGAGGTCCACCGTCCCGGCGACGCCGGGCACCTGATAGAGATCGCGGGCATAGTTCGACAGGTTCGGGTAGTCGGTGATACGCCGCCAGTTGCACTTGAAGTGCGAATAGTACACGGCGTCGAAGCGCACCAAGGTGGTGAACAGCCGCCAGTCGGCTTCCGTTATGCGGTTGCCGGCGAGATAACGCTGCTTTGACAGGATATCTTCGATCTCGTCGAGCGCGTCGAACAAATTGCGGAAAGCTTCTTCGTAAGCCTCCTGCGTCGTGGCGAAGCCGGCGCGGTACACGCCGTTATTGATGTTGGGGTAGACGAGGTCGTTGATACGGTCGATTTCGACGCGCAGCTCCTCCGGGTAATAGTCGTCGGTGTTGCCGGTCAATTCATTGAACGCCGAATTGAACATGCGGATGATCTCGGACGATTCGTTATTGACGATCGTCTTCGTCTTCATGTCCCACAGCACCGGTACGGTGACGCGGCCGGTGAATTTCGGGTCGGCGAGCACATAGATCTCGGAGAGCTTGTCCTTGCCGTTGACGGTATCGCCGGTCGAGCCCTCGTCCTTGTGGAAGGTCCAGCCCTCTTTCAGCATGTCGGGCGAAACGATCGACATCGAGATCAGGCTCTCCTGAGCTTGCGGACGATGCAGCAGTGCCCGTACGGGCAGGGCGAGCGAGATATAGGAGGTGGTAGCGCCCGGCCTGGCTGTGCGTTGCCCTGCCGGTCGGCCCGGCGCTGCCGTCGGCCGTCACCTGAAGCCAGGAATTTCGCGGCCTGTCGTCTGAAGTGTCGTCCTGGTCTTGGCAATGACCGCCGTGCCAGACGCCGTCCAACCAGAAGTCCCATTCGTTCCTCCCTTGCCTCCTTCATCTAAGGCGTTGGGGAGTATCCCGCCACCGCCGATGACCATGGCTGCGGGTGCTAATCGCAGGGTTTCATGAGCGAATTGACCTGGGCTTATCCAGCTGGAAACGCCCAGCGACGCCTCCGCTCGTCGAGCGCTCGAACGAGCGCACGCTCGCCTGGAATACGCGCAGCGCTCATCGGATCCGCGAGGGCGGTCACTGCCTCGAACTGTCCTTCGTCGCCCGGATCGGGATCGCCGATGGTTTGCTCGGTGCGCTCGACGCCGGCGGCGCATCGGCGATACCCCGGCGCTGCTGCTCGGGCCGCTGACGGTGGAGTCGCCCCGCTCGCGCGCGGCCCGGCCCGGCGCCGACGTCCAAAGCCCGGCCGCATCGTAGCCAGGATAAGGGTCAAGTTGATCGGGAAAACATCGGCGATTGAGCCCAGTACACAGAGTACGCGCGCTTCCGGCTTATCAACGAAGAGGGCAGGTGACATGCTCAGGGCCACAACCCCGTCGCTTGGTTGGTCAATGAGCTGGTGCCTGGCGCATTCGAGGGCAGCCATTTTCGGCCTCGTCCCGCCCCCGGATCAGCCGTGCCGCGCAAAAGCTGGAATTAACACTTACATAATTCTCAGAGTAACCAGCGCCGCGCCGTCGTCGCCTCGTCTCCATGCCGTGGCGCGGCGCGACAGTCGGCGCGCCGATCTGGTTCGGCATCAGGGGGCGTTTATGAAGCTTGTAAAATTGACGACGGTATCCGTCTGTTTGCTCGCGGCGGCCGCGCTGGCGCCGCTGCCGGTCAAGGCGCAGCAGCTCGATCTCGCGACCGTGACGTGCAAGGATTTCGTGACCAGCGACAAGGAGACCATCGGCCTCATCCTGATGTGGCTCGAAGGCTTTTACGCCGACCAGGATGCCAAGCCGATCGTGGACTTCGACAAGATGAAGGAGAACGGCGGCCGGCTCGGCGAATACTGCGGCAAGAACCCGACGCACAGTCTGATCACCGCGGCCGACGAGGTGGTGAAGTAGCGCCGCCCGCGGCTATCGCGCCTGGAACGAACGCCCGGCATCGGCCAGCGACTTCAAGCCGAACAGCACGAACGTCGCGCCGATGACGCGGGTGACGATGACGCCGTGCGTCAGGAAGAAGCGGCGCACGAACGGCAGGCCGGCCCAGAACAAAGTCACGACATAGCCGAGCACGATGCCGATCCAGGCCGACAGGCCCATCAGCGGCACCGACGACCAGGTCAGCTCCAGCGTGTAGCGCGCGATCAGCGCGGTGAATACCGCAACCGCCACCGGGTAGGCTTTCGGATTGGTGAAGCCGAACAGAAACCCGGCCCGATAGGGCCGGTGGCCGCGCAGCACCGGGGCTTCGCCGATCGACTTCGCGCGGATCGCCTTGATACCGAGATAGATCAGATAGAGACCGCAGCCGGTGCCGAGGATGTCGAACAGCAGCGGCCCGGTCTGGCTCACGCCGATGATCGAGGCAAAGGCCAGCGCGCTCCACGTCACGTCGCCGGCCATGTGGCCGATCAGGAATTTGGCGCCCATGGCGCGGCCATGCTGCGCGGCCAGCGAGAACACCAGCAGCACGGCGGGTCCGGGGATCACCGAATAGAGAAACCCGGCGAACATGGTGGCGAAGAAGAGCGAGAAAGTCATGGGGTCACACGGGCGTCGAGAGGCGTGACAGACGGTAACAAACCGCTCGTCCCCGCGAAAGCGGGGACCTAGTTCTTTGTTTCTGGATTCCCGCTTTCGCGGGAATGAGCGGAGTGGGGGGCGGCGCTACGGCAAGGAACTAGCGGCCTTCTCTCGCCCAATAGGCCGCGTCAGCGGCCTTCTCTCGCCCAGGTCAGCGCCAGCGAGCCGACCAGCAGCAACAGGCCAATCAGTCCGGTGAACACCGGCAGCACGCCGATGCCGCGCACCACCGACACGTCGCGCATCTTCATGCCGATCCAGTCGTCGCCCTTGTAGGTCGAGGCGGTGCGCACCGGCACGACGCGCGGCACGTCGATGCCGCTGCCGCTGTCGAGCCGCCGCACGCTGCCGCCGGTGGTGTCGGCCAGCGCGTTCAGGGTCTGCGTGGTCGACGTGACTTCCTGGAATTCGCGCGGGTTGGCCGGGCCGACATTGACCAGCGCGGTGAGCTTGCCGTCGGTGGCGCGCCACAGGCCGAGTTCGTTGGCCGGCACTTGTGAGCGCCACAGGCCCGGCTCGGCGGCCGATAGCTTCAGCGTCTGCGTCTTGCCGGACGGCGAGGTCAGCGTCACATCGGCGACGCCATCGGCCATGGTCTGGCGCTGTACGGTCATGTCGCGGCCGGCCACGATGAGCCGCAACGCCTCCTCGTCGAGCTCCGGCTGCTTCATCAGCCAGTGCGACAGCCGCCGCAGCAAATCGAGATGCGGGCCGCCGCCCTCGTAGCCGCGGGCCCACAGCCAGATGTGATCGGACAGCATCAGCGCGACGCGGCCTTCGCCTTCGCGCGCCAGCACGAGGAGCGGCTTGCCGTCCGGGCCCTGCATCACCGAAGTGCCGGTGGTGCGCTTGGTGTTGACCAGGCGGAACCAATGGCTCCAGTGCGGCGGATCGCTGTCGGAGCCTTCCAATGCGCGCGTGACGGGGTGCCGCTTGCCGGCCTCGGTTAGGCGCGCATGGAAGCTCTGTTCGGTGACATCGCCGGTCGGCTCGGCCGGCAGGATGGCGTCGAGCGGGGTGCGCCAGATCGAGGTCTGCGAGGCGTAGTCCGGCCCGGCCGCGATCATCACCGCGCCGCCGTTGCGCACATAGCGCGTGATGTTGTCGAAATAGATCATCGGCAGCACGCCCTGGCGGGCGTAGCGGTCGAAGATGATGAGCTGGAATTCGCCGATCTTCTGCTGGAAGAGTTCGCGGGTCGGGAAGGCGATCAGCGACAGCTCGTTGATCGGCGTGCCGTCCTGCTTCTCCGGCGGACGAAGGATCGTGAAGTGGACGAGATCTACCGAGGCATCGGACTTCAGCAGGTTGCGCCAGGTGCGCTCGCCAGCATGCGGTTCGCCGGAAACCAAAAGAACGCGCAGCTTGTCACGCACGCCGTCGATCGAGATCACGGCGCGATTGTTGACCTGGGTGAGCTCGTTGGCGAGCGGAGCGGCTTCGACCTCGACGATATTGGCGCCGGCATGCGGAATCTGAACCTGCATGGTGACATTGACGCCGGCATTGACGGTGCGCTGTTCGAGTACTTCGCCGTCGCGGCGCACGGTGACCTGAACCGGTCCGGCCGGCACGCCATGATCCTCGACCTTGAAGCCGATGGTCTGCATCTGGTTGACGATGCCGAAGCGCGGCGTCTGCGTGAGGACGACGCGGCGGTCGATCTCGTTGGCCTTGCCGGTGATCAGCGCATGCAGCGGCGCGGCAAAGCCGAGCGCGGCAGCATCGGCAGGGATGTCGTGGACGCGGCCGTCGGTAATGAAGACGGCGCCGGCGATGCGGTCCGGCGGAACGTCGGCGAGCGTCGACGACAGCGCATTGAACAGCCGCGTGCCGTCGGTCTCGCCGTCGGCGGCGCCGGCTTCGGCGACGCGCAGCTCGAGCCCCGGCACGCGCTTGAGGCGATCGACAATGGTGGCGCGCGCCTGTTCGGTCTGCGCGGTGCGGTCGCCGAACTCCTGGCTCGGGCTCTTGTCGACGATGACGGCGGCGACGGAGGGGATCGGGTCGCGGTCTTCGCGCGTCATCGACGGATTGGCGAGCGCCAGCACCAGCAGCGCCATGGCGACGGTGCGCACCAGCGCGCCGCGGCTGCGCGCGACAATGAGCAGGAGCGACAGAAACACCGCGACGCCGAATGCCGTCCAGACGACATACTGCGGAACGAGCGGTGCGAAGGCGACGCCGAGATTCATCATTCAGCCTCTTGTCCCGGACGCGATGCAGCGCGTGAGCGGTGCATCGCAGAGCCGGGACCGTTACGAACTTTGCTTCGCCGATCCCGGGTCTGCGGCGCGACACTGTGTGCTGCGCCGCGCCCGGGAAAAGATCTCATTCGCCGCGGCATCGAAGCTCCTACTGTCCCAAGCGTTCGAGCAGCGCCGGAATGTGGACCTGATCGGCCTTGTAGTTGCCGGTTAGCACGTACATCACGATGTTGACGCCGGCGCGGAAGGCGAATTCGCGCTGACGCGGCTCGCCGGGTACCAGCGGCAACATCGGCTGGCCGTCGGGCCGCATTGCCCAGGCGCCGGCAAAATCGTTGGACGTGATCATGATCGAGGATACGCCGTCGCCGCCGCGCGCCGGACGGTTCGGATCCTCCGCGCTTTCCGCCGGCAGCGCCTCGACCCAGAGCTGGCCGTTGGTGAAGCGGCCGGGGAAGTCCTTCAGCAGGAAGAACGTCTTGTTGAGCACGTGATCCTGCGGCACCGGCTCGAGTTCGGGCACGTCGAGCGACGACAGGATCGAGCG
>JAHCKF010000520.1 GCA_026125925.1 Pseudolabrys sp. | reverse complement strand
GCTCGCTCAAGGACGCGGCCACAGCCGGCCCCGCCGATCACGCCGCCACGCTCGAGCGCGAGATCGCGCGCGTGGTCGCCCGGCAGGAGGAGCTCGGCTTCCGCGTCGTCACCGACGGCGAGCTCGGCCGCACGTCGTGGTTCGGCTTCTTCTTCGAAGGCCTCGACGGCTTCCGCCTGGCGCCCTCGCAGTTCCGCTTCCGCGACGCCGAGGGCGGCAACTACGAATGGCCGACCTGTGTCGCCGCGCAAAGATTGAAACGCCGCGCGCCGATCACGCTGGCCGAGTTCTCCCGGGTCAAGCGGCTGGTGAAGACGGCGCTGCCCAAGGCGACCCTGCCGACGCCCAGCGCCTTTCACTTCTTCCGCTTCACCGCCGCCTTCGACCCGCAGGCCTACGCCGATGCCTCGGGTTACTTCGACGACCTCGTCGCCATCTACCGCAGCGAGCTGGACGAGCTGGTCAAGGCCGGCTGCCGCTACGTGCAGATGGACGAGGTGCCGGTCGCCATGCTGTGCGACCCGCTGGTGCGCGAGCAGACCCGCGCGCAGGGCGGCGATCCCGACGCGCTGCTCGACCTCTACGTCTCGGTGATCCGCCGCATCCTCGAGGGAAGGCCGGCGGGCGTGACCGTGGGCATGCATCTGTGCCGCGGCAATTTCCGTGGCCGCTGGATGGCCTCGGGTGGCTACGAGCCGGTGGCGCAGAAGCTGTTCAACGACTTCCCGGTCGATGTCTATTTCCTCGAATACGACAGCCAGCGCGCCGGCGACTTCGCGCCGCTGCGCCACGTGCCCGCCGACCGCCACGTCGTGCTCGGCCTGGTGTCGTCGAAGAGCCCCGAAATGGAGAGCGTCGACGATCTGCGGCATCGCATCGACGAGGCCTCGGTGCACGTCAACCTCGACCGGCTGTCGCTCTCCTCGCAATGCGGCTTCGCCAGCGTCGCCGGCGGCAACCTGCTGAGCGAAGACCAGCAATGGGCCAAGCTGGCGCTGATATCAGACACGGCGCGACGCGTCTGGGGCACGACGTAGAGCATCATCCTCTGTCATCCCGAGCGGAGCGAGGGATCCAGTCCGGCCCTAGATCCCTCGCTCCGCTCGGGATGATGGCCAACGCGAATGGAATACGACCTAGGAGACCGATCATGACGGAAGCGAAGCGCAAGCTGGGTTCCAGCGACCTCGACGTGTCGGCGATCAGCCTGGGCTGCATGTCGCTGTCGGGCACCTACGGCAAGGCCGACGATGCCGAGGGCATCGCGCTGATCCACCACGCGCTGGACCGCGGCGTGACCATGCTCGACAGCTCCGACATGTATGGCTGGGGCCACAACGAGCAGCTGATCGGCAAGGCGCTTGCCGGCGCGCGCCGCGACGGCGTCGTGCTCGCCACCAAGTTCGGCCAGGTCCAGCGGCCCGGCGGCGCCAACGGCGTCGATGGAGCGCCGCAGCACGTGAAGGCGGCGTGCGATGCGAGCCTCAAGCGGCTGGGCGTC
>JAHCKF010000052.1 GCA_026125925.1 Pseudolabrys sp. | reverse complement strand
CGATTTCCAGCCCGCTCTCGGCAAGGACAAGGACAAGCTCGCCGAAATCATCGGCAATTATGACGGCCTCGCCATCCGCTCGGCCACCAAGGTGACGCCGAAGATTCTGGAAAACGCCAAGAACCTGCGCGTCATCGGCCGCGCCGGCATCGGCGTCGATAACGTCGATATCCCGGCGGCGACCGCCAAGGGCATCATCGTGATGAACACGCCCTTCGGCAATTCGATCACCACCGCCGAGCACGCCATCTCGCTGATGCTGGCGCTGGCGCGCCAGATCCCGGAGGCCGACCGCTCGACGCAAGCCGGCAAGTGGGAAAAGAACAAGTTCATGGGCGTCGAGATCACGGCCAAGACGCTCGGCGTCATCGGCTGCGGTAATATCGGCTCGATCGCCGCGGACCGCGCGCTCGGCCTGCGCATGAAAGTGATCGCCTTCGATCCCTACCTGTCGCCGGAGCGCGCCATCGATATCGGCGTCGAGAAAGTCGAGCTCGACGAACTCCTGAGGCGCGCCGATTTCATCACGCTGCACACGCCGCTCACCGACAAGACCCGGAACATCCTCGACGCCACGGCGCTCAACAAGACCAAGAAGGGCGTGCGCATCATCAACTGCGCCCGCGGCGGTCTGGTCGATGAAAACGCGCTGCGCGCCGCGCTCGACTCCGGCCACGTCGCCGGCGCCGCCTTCGACGTGTTCGTTACCGAGCCGGCGACCGAGAACGTGCTGTTCGGCCATCCGAACGTCATCTGCACGCCGCATCTCGGCGCCTCGACGACGGAAGCGCAGGAAAACGTCGCGCTCCAGGTCGCCGAGCAGATGGCCGATTACCTGATGAGCGGCGCCATCACCAACGCCATCAACTTCCCGTCGATTTCGGCGGAAGAAGCGCCCAAGCTTAAGCCGTTCGTCGAACTCGCCGAAAAGCTCGGCTCTTTTGCCGGACAGCTCACCGAGACCGGCATCTCCAAGGTGCAGATCGCCTACGAAGGCGCGGTGTCGCAGATGAACACGCGGGCGCTGACCTCGGCGGCGCTCGCCGGTTTGCTGCGGCCGATGCTGGGCGACGTCAACGTCGTGTCAGCGCCGGTCATCGCCAAGGAACGCGGCATGATCATCGAGGAGACGACGCGTCAGGTGGCCGGCGACTACGACAGCCTCATCACCATCACGGTGGTGACCGAGCGCCAGTCGCGCCACGTCTCCGGCACCGTGTTCGCCGACGGCCGTCCGCGTATCGTCAACATCAAGGGCATCCGCATGGACGCGGAATTCGCGCCGTCGATGGTCTACATCACCAACCTCGACAAGCCGGGCTTCATCGGCAAGTTCTCCGGCACCTTGGGCGAGGCGAACATCAACATCGCCACCTTCCATGTCGGCCGCGAAGCGCCGGGGGCCAATGCCGTGGCCTTGATCGAGATCGACGGCGAGTTGCCGGAGGACGTGCTCGCCAAGGTGCGGGCGCTGCCGCAGGTGCAGTCGGCCAAACCGCTGCACTTCTAATCGGCGCTATCGACATTGAATACCGGCGGCCGCGGATGTCCCATCCGCGGCCGTTGTCGTGTCGGCGCGCCATCGTGCTGCAATATTGCGGTCATAGGGAAACCTGAATCGCCACCCTTGATCTTTCGGATTGTCTCGGGGAGGTCTTTTATGCGCCGTCAGGTCTTCATCGCCACGCCGACCGCCATCGCCGCCATGACGGCCATGACGGTGTGCCTCTCCTGGCCCGCTGCCGCCGCCGAGATCGACGGCCAGTCCCGCATCGACAGTGTCATCGTCTATCCCGACGGCGCGACCGTTACCCGCATCGTCACGGCGGACGCCGCGGCCGGCGATAACACGATCCTGCTGCGTGACTTTCCCGTCTCGCTCGATCCCGCCTCGCTGCGCATCGAAGGCGAGGGCGAGGGCAAGCTGACCATCGGCGCCATCGATGTCGCCTCGCCTAAACCGCTGCCGCCGGCGAATTTGCCGGAGATCGACAAGCGCATCGAAACCTTGCGCGACCAACGCGCCGCGCTCGACGGCGCCATCGCCGGCGCTCAGGCGCGGCGCCAGTTTGCCGAACATTTTGCCAGCGCCGCGCCGGCCGGCCTCGGCGACAAGGGACAGGCGCGTCCGCTTGCCGAATGGCGCGAGGCCTTCGGCGCCGTGGCCGAGGAAGTCACCGCCGCCGAGGCCGCGGTGCGCGAAGCCAAAATCCGTCAGCGCGACATCGACCGCGAAATCGCGCGGCTTGAAAACGAGCGGCGCGCCAATCCGCCGCGCAAGCTCGAACTGCGCATCGGTCTCGCCGCCGCCGCCGCGATGCCGGCCACCTTGCGCGTGACCTATTCGGTGCGCGGCGCCCGCTGGGTGCCGCTGTACGACGCGCGTCTGGAAACCGCTGCCAAAGGCGCCAAGCCCTCGCTCGAACTGGTGCGGCGCGCCGAAGTCGCGCAGGCGACCGGCGAGAACTGGGACAATGTCGTTCTGACGTTGTCCACGGTACGCACCGCGCGTGGCGGCAATGCGCCCGAACTCAAGTCGCTGATCGCGCACTATCGGGCGCCGCAGCCGGTGGCGTCTTATAAATATGAACAACGCGACGCCGTCGCGCCGGCGGCGCCGGCGCGCGCCAAGACTGAGGCGCAGGAGCAGGAGGCTGCCTTCGACGCCAGCGGTTTCCAGGCGGTGTTCCGCGTGCCGGGCCGCGTCAGCATCGTCGCGGCGCAGAGCGCCAAGTCGTTCCGCCTCGCGACCGCGACCATCGCGCCGGAATTGTCGGTGCGGGCGGTGCCGGCGCTGGATCAGAGCGCCTTCCTCGAGGCCAGTTTCAAGAATGCCGAGGAGGCGCCGCTTCCGCCCGGCCGCGTTTCGCTGTACCGTGATGGACTGTTTGTCGGCCGTTCGTCGATGGCGCTGACGCCGAAGGATGAACCGGTGCGGCTCGGCTTCGGCGCCGACGACCAGATCAAGGTGACCCGCACCTTGGTGCGCAAGCTCACCGGCAGCGCCGGTTTGATCGGCTCCTCGAAGATCGAGGAGCGCGAGTTCAAGACCACGGTGCGCAACGGCCACAGCTTCCCGGTCAAGGTCAGCGTCGAGGATCAGATCCCGGTCAGCGAGGCCGACGACATCGTGGTCGAGATGCTGCCGGCGACGACCCAGCCGACGGCGCGCGACCTGCACAACCGTCGCGGCGTGCTCGAATGGGCCTTCGATGCCGCCCCGGGCGAGGCCCGCGATGTCAACCTGGCGTGGCGGGTGCGCTGGCCGAAGGACAAGAACATGGTGCTGACGCCGGTGGTGGATTGACGGCCCGCGAGACGCTGCCTCCGCGGGCCATCAACGTTCGGCCGCTAACGTTTCGGCGCGGCTGGCAAGAGCAGGACCTCGGCGGCCGGGATTTCGACCGCCGGGAAATAACCAGGCGGCTTGAGGCTCATTGCGACGCCGCCGGCGATTCGGGCTTGCTGGCTGTCGCCGAAGTAGCTGTAGGGAAACTCGACGGTTGGCGCGCTGACGGCATCGAGACGAGCTTCCAGGTCACCGGGAATTTCGAACGACAGCGCTTCCATGTTGTCGCGGAGCTGCGACAGCTTTGTCGCGCCGAGAATGACGCTGGCGACGCCCGGGCGGTTGACCACCCAGTTGAGCGCGACCTGCGCCATGCCGCGGCCGAGCGCCTTTGACACCGCTTCGAGTTCGCTTACGATGGTCCAGTTGCGTGGCGAGAATTTCTGAAACGCCGCACCGGCCGAGCCTTTCATCGTTTCAAGGCGCCCGTCGCCGCTGCCGGTGTCGCCGCTCGGACGATATTTGCCGGACAGCAAGCCCATGCCGAGCGGGCTCCACACCATGATGCCCATACCGTGCTGCGTGCCGAGATCGATGAACTCGCGCTCGATGTTGCGCTCGACCAGCGAATATTCGAGTTGCAGGGCGGAAACCGGCTCGTAGCCGTGCCATTCGGCCAAAGTCTGGGCGCGTGAGGCGTACCAAGCCGGCACGTCTGACAGGCCAGCGTAGCGAATCTTGCCGGCGCGGACGAGATCGTCGAGGGTGCGCATCACTTCTTCCACCGGTGTCACGCGATCCCAAGTGTGAAGGATGTAGAGGTCGATGTAGTCGGTGCCGAGGCGCTTCAACGAACCATCGACGGCGCGCATGATATTCTTGCGGCCGTTGCCGCCGGCGTTCGGGTTGCCGGGTTCGGCGTTGTAGGTGAATTTGGTGGCGATCACCGCCTTGTCGCGCAGGCCGCGTTCGGCGACGAATTCGCCGAGCCAGGTTTCGCTGGTGCCGTTGGTGTAGAGGTCGGCGGTGTCGAAGAAATTGCCGCCGGCGTCGGCATAGGCGTTGAACAATTGCCGCGCCGTCTCCTTGTCAGTGCCCCAGCCCCAGTCGGTGCCGAAAGTCATGGTGCCAAGCGCCAGCCGGCTGACGCGCAGACCGGTACGGCCGAGAGTGTAATAGCGGTTCAGCGGCGAGGCTTGCGGTGAGGTCATCGATCGTCTCCGAGCATGGCGGGCCGGGGATGGCAGCCGCGGAGAATATCTGCTCGGATTGCTCATTCGATAATATGGTTTAATGAGAATTCGCTATTCGATATAGTGCATGAATGGACCGCGACCTCCTCGCCCATCTGCCAGTCATTCTTGCCGTCGCCCGCCGCGGCGGTTTCGCGGCGGCGGCGGCGGAGATGAACATGAGTCCGTCGGCCGTCAGCCATGCCGTACGGCTGGTCGAGGACCGTCTCGGCGTGCCGCTGTTCGCGCGCACCACGCGCAGCGTCGCATTGACCGAGGCGGGGCAGGCGCTGACCGAGGCGGCCGCCCCTGCGTTGCGCGACATCGACGAGCGCATCGAACGCGTCAAGGCCGCCAAAGGGCGGGTGAGCGGCCTGCTGCGCCTGAACGTGCCGAGCATGGCCGTGCCGATCGCGATTACGCCGGTGATGCGCGCGATGGCGACACGCTTTCCGGACGTGACGGCCGAACTGTATGTCGATGACGCGTTGACCGACATCGTTGCCGGATCGTTCGACGCCGGCGTACGCCTCGGTGAAATGATCGCGGAAGACATGATCGCGGTGCGCCTGACGCCGCCATTCAAGACCATCGTCGTCGCCTCGCCGGATTACCTGGCGGCGCAGGGCCGGCCGAAGGCGATTGCCGACCTCGCTCGTCACAATTGTATCGGCTACCGGATGGCGACGGCGGGCAATCTCTACAGGTGGGATCTCTATGACGCCGGCCGCGAGGTCGCGATCGATGTCACCGGCACCGCCATCGTCAGCACGACGGTTTTCGCCCGCGAATTGGCGCTCGCCGGCGTCGGGCTTGCGTATATCTTCGAGCCGCTGGTGCGGGCCGACATCGCCGCTGGCCGGCTGACGCAGGTGCTGCCGCGCACCGCCCTCGAGGTGCCGGGGCTGTTCCTGTACTACCCGGCCCGCGCCGCCATGGCGCCCAAGCTTCGCGCCTTCATCGATACGGCGCGCGATGTGTTGCGGCTGCGCGGGCGGTGAGGGGCTGCCGGCCGGCGGTACGGCTGTTCTTTTGACCTAGGTCATGGGGCGAGGCGGAGGCGCCGCTAACATCCGGGCGTCATGACCGAGCCAAATACTCTCGTCCCGTCACAGGAAGCGGCCGTCACGCTGGCCGCGACTCCGCCCGCGGCGCCGCTGGCCGCGCACGCCATCATCGCGCCGGATCCGTCGTCGCGCGACGAACGCGATTCCTACGCCGTCACCGCGCTCGCCGATATCACCGACCGTTCGCTGCATGCCGGCATGGCGCGCCTCACCATGGGGTTGTCGCCGCTCGCCTTGATGCACGCCTATCTCGACTGGGCGACCCATCTGGCCGGCTCTCCCGGCAAGCGCTTGCAACTCATCGAGAAGGCTGCGCGCAAGGCCTCGCGCCTGGCGCTGCATTGCGCGCACAGCGCGACCGGGCGCGCGCCGGGTGGTCCCTGCATCGAACCGCTGCCGCAGGATCGCCGCTTCGACGCCGCCGCCTGGCAGCAGTGGCCCTACAACGTCATCTATCAGTCGTTCCTGTTGCAGCAGCAATGGTGGCACAACGCCACGACGGACGTGCGCGGCGTCAACCGGCGCAATCAGCGCATCGTCGAATTCGCCTCGCGGCAGATTCTCGACATGGCATCGCCGTCGAATTTCATCCTCACCAATCCCGAGATCATGAAGCGCACGCTGGAGACCGGCGGCGCCAATCTCGTCGCGGGCTTCCAGAACATGCTCGACGACTGGGAGCGCCGCATCAGCGGCAAGAAGCCGGCCGGATGCGAGAATTTCGTTCCCGGCCGCGATGTCGCGGTGACGCCGGGCAAGGTGGTCTATCGCAACCGGCTGATCGAACTGATTCAGTATGCGCCGACGACCGAGACCGTGAGGCCGGAGCCGATCCTGATCGTGCCGGCCTGGATCATGAAGTACTACATTCTCGATCTGTCGCCGGGCAATTCGATGGTGAAATACCTGACGGCGCAGGGCTTCACCGTCTTCATGATCTCCTGGAAAAATCCGGACGAGGACGACCGCGACCTCGACATGGAGGACTACCGCAATCTCGGCGTCATGGCTGCGCTCGATGCGATCGGCGGCATCGTGCCGGAGCGCAAGGTGCACGGCGTCGGCTACTGCCTCGGCGGTACGTTGCTGTCGATCGCCGCCGCGGCGATGGCGCGCGACAATGACGACCGCCTGCAATCGCTGACGTTGCTCGCGGCGCAGACCGATTTCACCGATGCCGGCGAGTTGATGCTGTTCATCAACGAGAGTCAGCTCGCCTTTCTCGACGACATGATGTGGGAGCAGGGCTTCCTCGACACTTCGCAGATGGCCGGCGCCTTCCAGATGCTGCGGTCGAACGATCTGGTCTGGTCGTATCTCGCGCGCAACTACCTGATGGGCGAACGTGAGCCGATGAGCGATCTGATGGCGTGGAACGCCGACGCCACCCGGATGCCCTATCGCATGCACTCGCAGTATCTGCACAAGCTCTTCCTCAACAACGAACTCGCCGAAGGCCGCTACGTGGTCGGCGACAAGCCGGTGTCGCTGACCGACATCCGCGTGCCGATCTTCGCCGTCGGCACCGAGCGCGACCACGTCGCGCCGTGGCGCTCGACCTACAAGATCCATCGGCTGACCGAGACCGAAGTCACCTATTTGCTGGCGGGCGGCGGCCACAATGTCGGCATCGTCTCCGACCGGCATCGCAACGGCCTGCACTACCGGGTGGCGACTGCCGCCGGTGACGCCCTTCATGTCGATCCGGATACCTGGTTCGCCGCCACGCCGGAGAAGTCCGGCTCCTGGTGGCCCGACTGGCTGGCCTGGTTGCAGGCCCGGTCCGGAGCGGCGGTGCCACCGCCGGCTTTCCCCGATGCGGGGGCGCCCTTGCCCGATGCGCCCGGCCGCTACGTCCTGACGCCTTAGCGGCCCTCGCCTGACGGTCCGTTAGCCTGTTGAAAAACCACGTAAACTAACCGTCCACACAGCCTGGCGGCGGGGCCGGTTTGCCTTGCTTCGGGGGCCTCCTTCCTTTATCCGAGGGTGGACCTGGCCGGCACCGCCCGGCGTCAGTGTCCGGAACGCTGACGCGGAGATGAAGTCTACATGGCGAATGTCGTGGTTGTCGGGTCGCAGTGGGGCGACGAAGGCAAGGGCAAGATTGTCGATTGGCTGTCGCAGCAGGCCGACGTCGTGGTGCGATTCCAGGGCGGCCATAACGCCGGCCACACTTTGGTGATCGGCAACGCCACCTACAAATTGTCGCTGCTGCCGTCCGGCGTCGTGCGCGAAGGCAAGCTGTCGGTTATCGGCAATGGCGTGGTGATCGACCCCGAAGCGCTGCTCAAGGAAATCGATCAGCTCAAGGCGCAGGGCGTGAACGTCACGCCGGAGACGCTGCGCATCGCCGAAAACGCCGTCCTCATCCTGCCGCTGCACCGCGAGCTCGAGGCGATCCGCGAGAACTCGTCGGCGCGCATCGGCACGACCAAGCGCGGCATCGGCCCGGCCTATGAAGACAAGGTCGGCCGCAGAGCCATCCGTTTCATGGACCTCGCCGACCTGCCGGCGCTAACCGCCAAGATCGACCGCCTGCTGTCGCACCACAATGCGCTGCGCCGCGGCAACGGTCTCGCCGAAATCGAGCCGAAGGACTTGTATAATCACCTCGCCGCGCTGGCGCCGAAAGTGCTGCCCTACATGGATTCGGTGTGGCGGCTGCTCGACGCCAAAAGGCGCGAAGGCAAGCGTATCCTGTTTGAGGGCGCGCAGGGCGCGCTGCTCGACATCGATCACGGCACCTATCCTTACGTCACCTCTTCGAACACGGTGGCCGGGCAGGCGGCGACCGGCGCGGGCCTCGGGCCCAACGCCATCGACTATGTGCTCGGCATCACCAAGGCTTACACGACGCGCGTCGGCGAGGGTCCGTTCCCGACCGATCAGATGCACAACGACATCGGCAAGATGCTCGGCGAGCGCGGCCGCGAGTTCGGCACGGTCACGGGCCGGGCGCGCCGCTGCGGCTGGTTCGACGCGGTGCTGGTGCGCCAGACCGTCTCGACCTGCGGCATCGACGGTATCGCGCTGACCAAGCTCGACATCCTCGACGGCTTCGACGAGATCAAGGTCTGCGTCGGCTACAAGCTCGACGGTCGCGAGATCGATTATCTACCGGCGGGCGAGCACGCTCAGGCGGTGGTCGAGCCGATCTACGAGACCATCGGCGGCTGGAAGGAGCCCACCGCCGGGGCGCGGTCCTGGGCCCAACTGCCGGCGCAGGCGATAAAATACGTCCGCCGAATCGAGGAACTGATTGGCTGTCCCGTGGCGTTATTGTCGACCAGCCCCGAGCGCGACGATACCATTCTGATGACCAACCCTTTCGAGACCTGACCGCCCACCCAGCGCCTTACAAAACGCGCAAAGCAGGTTCCATTAGCACGCAATGGCCGATTACTACCCCCTGATTGCCCGCGCCGTCGCAGGCCTCGACAAGAACACCGGCGAAAACCGTCGCGCCTTGTACGAGCGCGCCCGCGCGGCGCTGGTCAATCAGTTGCGGGGCGTCGATCCGCCGCTCGACGAGGCCGACATCACGCGCGAGCGGCTGGGTCTGGAGGACGCCATTCGCCGCCTCGAAGCCGAGGCCGCGAAGAAGGCCGAGGAAGCCGCCCGGCAGCAGGGCGCGCAAGCCGAGGACATGGCGGCAGAGGCCGCCGCGCCGGAAGAAACATCGCCGACCTTGCGCGACCAGGCGCTGCGCAATTTTCGCGACACGATGGCCGAAGCCGAAGGGCTTGGTGACGCCAGTCACGAGGCGAGCCGCACCGCGCGCGAAGCCTATCACGACTTCGAAGACCGCGAACCGCCCGAAGGCGGCCATGGTGACCGGCCCAACGACCTGCAAGCGCATGTCGATGCCATTCCCGATGAGCAGCCGGTCGAGGCGACGCCGCACTATTTCGAGCCGCCCGGGGAAGAGCCGGACGCCGCCGCTGCCGAGCGGTCGCGCCGCGAGGCGAAAGCCGAAGCCCCGTCGTCGTTCGAGACCGCGCAGCCTGCGCCTACTTATGGCCGGGCGCGCGGCGGCGTGCCGCAGCCGCCATCGCCTCAGGCCGAGGACGACGACGAGGTCTTTGGCCGGCCGGCGCGGTCCTATCGCGGCCTCATCAAGGTCGCGGTGCTTTTGCTGGTGATCGGCGCCGTCGCGGCGCTGGGCTACTGGCAGCGCGGCACGGTGGTCGACGGCTACAGGTCGATGATGGCGAGCCTGACCCGCTCGTCCTCGACGACGACACCGGCGACGCCGCCATCGCAAACCGCCGAAGCGCCCGCCGGCCGTCCCAAGATCACCGATCGCATTGGCGCCACCAACGACTCAACGGCGACGCCGGCGACGGCGCCGGCCGCCGCGGTGGCGCAGAAGGTCGTGCTGTACGACGAGGATCCCTCCGACCCGCAGGGCAAGCGTTATGTCGGTTCGGCGGTGTGGCGCACCGAGACGGTGTCGCCCGGTGCCGGTCTGGCGCCGGAGCTCGCGATCCGCGCCGACGTCGAGATTCCCGAACGGCGCATGCGCATGACCTGGTCGCTTCGCCGCAACACCGACAAGGCGCTGCCGGCCAGCCACACGATCGAGATCATGTTCACGCTGCCGTCCGACTTCCCCGAAGGCGGCATCGCCAATGTGCCCGGCATTCTGATGAAGCAGAACGAGCAGGCGAGGGGCCTGCCGCTCGCCGGCCTGTCGGTGAAGGTCACCAACAACTACTTCCTGATCGGCCTGTCCGCCGTGAATGTCGATCAGCAGCGCAACATCGAATTGCTCAAGGACCGCGACTGGTTCGACATCCCGATCGTCTACACCAGCGGCAAGCGCGCCATTCTCGCCGTCGAGAAGGGCACGCCCGGCGCGCGCGCCTTCGCGGAATCCTTCAAGGCCTGGGGCGAGTAAGACGAGGCGCTTGTCCCGGGCGCGCTGCGGCGCGTAGTGCCGCAGCGCAGAACCGGGACCTTCACAAATTCCGAATTTGTAACGGTCCCGGATCAGCGAAGCAGCATTGCATGCTGCATCGCGTCCGGGACGAGTGGCCGGCTACTTCCGCCACGGAAACAGCGCCGCCGGGAAATCCGCCGCGGGACGCCTGACGCGCTGGCTGTCATCGCGGTAGGTCGGCCGCGGACTGTCGTCGGCCACCACCAGTTTGCGATAGAGATGCCAGGTCGCGTGACCGAGGATCGGCATCACCACGGTGAGGCCGATGAAGAACGGCAGCGAGCCGATCAGAAGCAGTGCCGCCACGATCAGGCCCCATACCGCCATCACCAGCGGATTGGCGGCGACCGCGCGAATGGAGGTCAGCAGTGCTCCCGCGGCGCCGACGTCGCGATCGAGCAGCATCGGAAACGACACCACGGTCAAAGTGAACGCCACCACGGCGAAGACGAGGCCGACGATGTTGCCGAGCACGATCATGCTCCAACCGGCTTCGGTCGTGAGCACGTTGCTGATGAAAGCGCCGATCGAGGCCGGCGGCTTGTAGCCGAAACTGTCGATGTAGATCGCGTTGGCGGCAGCCATCCAGAGGCCGAACAATAATGTCAGCAACAGACCGAGTGCGACGATGCCGCCAATCGACGATGAGCGGAATACGTCGAAGGCATGCGAGGCCGAGGTGTCGAGGCCTTGTTCGCGCCGGCGGCTGAGTTCGTAGAGGCCGAGCGCGGCGAGGGGGCCGACCAGTGCAAAGCCGGTCGCCAGCGGATACAGCAGCGGCAGCACCGAATAGCCGAAGGCGAGGCGGGCGGCGATCAGGCCGATCAACGGATAAATGACGCAGAGGAAAATCGCGTGCGTCGGCATGGCGAGGAAATCGTCCGCACCTTGCGACAGGGCATCCTTGAGATCGGCGAAACCGATACGGCGGATCGTCGGAGTAGCAGAAGCGTCAGCCGCACCGACAATCAAATGGGAATGAGCCATGCGCGCCTCCTGAAGTGTGTTCAGGCTGCCGTGGCACGTTTCGACCCTGGCCAAGCTTTCTCACGGCCGCGGTCATGCCACGAGCCTTGGTAGCAGGATAGCACGGGGCAGCATGGTGGCGCTTCACGATTTCGCGCCTGGTTCCATTTTGCGCTGCGGCGTGAAGCGTGGCGGGGCCGTCCGCGCGGGGCGGACGGCCGGATGCCGTGGGGTTTATTGAATGCGGCGGATTTCATTCGCCGCGCGCGCCAGGATTTCGACCACCTTGGCCTCGGCGTCGGCGTCGTTCTGGAGGCGCTCGGCGGCGCTGTCGCGGAGATTGGCGAAGGCGGCGCGGACGAGCTGCATGCGGCGCCAGCGTGTGTCGTCGCGTTCCTCGTCCTCCTCGCGAGCCCGCATCTTGCGGGCCTTTTCACCGATGAAGGCCAGGCGTTTCATCACCGCATCGACCAGCCCGCGATTCTCGTTGAGATGCGCGCGGCCTTCCTCGGTGATGGTGTAGAGCTTCTTGGCGCCCTCCGGCTCCGACGTCAGATAGCCGACTTCCTCGAGATAAGTGAGCGTCGGATAAACGATGCCGGGGCTCGGCGAGTACCAGTCCGCGGTCTTTTCCTCGAGCGCCTTGATGATGTCGTAGCCGTGGCGCGGCTGCTCGTCGATCAGCGCCAGGGCGATCAGGCGCAGGTCGCCTTGGGCCAGCATGCGGCCGGTGTGCATCATGCCGTCGTCGCCGTTGCGACCGCCGAAGCCGTGACGGCCGCCGAAGCCGTAGCGGCCGCGGCCCCGTCCGTGGTGGCGGCCGGCGAAGTCGTGGTTGCAGCGGCCTTCGTGTCGATCGTGACGATGTCCAAACATGGAAACTCCTTTCATTTCAGCAAGATATATCGATATTCAGTAAAGATATATCTTTAGATAGCTCTGTAGATACACCTCATTCAGACATGTCGCAAGATATATCTTATTAAAACTTCAGCGCGGTGAAACGCGGGCAAAGAGGGGGAGGTTGACCTGGGTCAAAGACCTTCACGGCCGGCGGGTTATTTACATTACCAAGCAGCATATTGGCGCCGCCTCAGGAGGCCCGCATGGCAACGACAGCCGCCCAAACCAGTCTGTCCCCCCTCAAGAGCTTTGCGGAGTGGTGCCGCCGGCTGTTCGCCGCGCCGGTGATGCTCGACACCGCGGAAACGGCGCAAATCGCCGCCGATGTCGGGCTGTCAGTGTCCGATTTGGTGCGGGTGGATCAGATGGGGCCGCATGCGGCCGATCCGATGGTGCACCGCCTTGCCGCGATGGGCTTGAACCCGGAAGACGTCGCGCGAGTCGAGCCGGCGGTGTTTCATGACCTGCAACGGGTCTGCTCGTTCTGTGACGAGAAGCGCCAATGCCAGCACGAATTGCGGCGCGACCCGGACGGCACCGAGTGGAAGACCTATTGCCCCAACATGCCGACCTTCGAGGCGCTCAAGGCCGAGCGCCAGCCGCACGAGCACTAGCGGCGCAGCGAGATCGTTACAGCTTCTTCTTGCGGCTCTTGCTGGCGGTGCGCTTCTTGGTCCGCGATGCGGGCGTCTTTTTGCGCCTGACCTGTTTCTTCTTGCGCGTCGGCCCTGCCAGCGAGCGCTTCACCGCGGCAATCCGCGGCTTCATCTCGGCGATGATGTCCTCGGCGCTGTCGATCGTCTTCTCCGCATTGCGGATGAATTTACGCTGGGCGGCGGCGGTCGATGCCGCACTGCCGGAAACGAAGCGTTTGTATTGCTGGCGTACCGCCCGCAACACCAGATTGA
>JAHCKF010000519.1 GCA_026125925.1 Pseudolabrys sp. | reverse complement strand
AATAAGCCAAGCGGCAAACGGCCGTCGCTGGCCGCGTCAGGAGGCGACACGCTGCAGCGGTAGGGTGATGGCGATATTGAGGCCGCGTGGGTCCCAATCGAAAGCGATCGACCCGCCGTACTGTTTTTCGACGATGCGCTTGGTCAGCGTCGAACCGAAGCCCGACGTCGATGGCGGCACGACGATGGGCCCATCGCGCTCGCGCCAGTCGAAGCGCAGCACGTCGTCCGCGACGCTCCAGCGCAGTTCGACCGAGCCGTGGCTGTCGCTCCACGCCCCGTATTTGGCGGCGTTGGTGGCAAGTTCGTGCAGCAGCAGCGCCAGATCGGACAGCGCGTGCGAGGCGATACGCAGATCGGGCCCTTCGATGCGCGCCTGCGCCGATGAGGCGGCGGTGTAAGGCGCAAAGGCACTGGTGACCAGATCGCGCAACGAAGCATCGGCCAGCGTGCCCTCGGTCGCGCTCAGGCGATCGACCAGGAGGTCGTGCGCACGGCTCAGCGACGACAGTTTGCCTTGCACAGACGCGGCGAGTTCGGCGGCGCTCGGCGCAGTGCGGGCACCGACGGTGACCAGAGCGCCGGCCAGCGCAAAGGCGTTCTTGACGCGGTGATTGAGCTCATGAAGCAGCATCTTGCGCTGCTCTTCCGCGTGCGAGCGGGCAAGTTCGGCGCGGTGACGCTCGATGGCGATCGCCGCCGTCTGAGCGATGGTCTCGATCGTCAGGATGTCGCGGCGCGTCGGCACCCGCGGCACCCGGTAGTAATTGGCGAAGGTGCCGAGCACCTGGCCGTCGGCCGACTTCAGCGGCACCGACCAGCAAGCCGCAAGGCCGTGCTCGCGCGCCAGATCGCGGAAGTCCTTCCACAGCGGATCGGTAGCGATGTCGGCGACGTAGACCGATTCGCCGGTGAAGGCCGCCGTGCCGCAGGAGCCAATGCCGTTACCGACGGGGATGCCGTTGATGGCGGCGTTGTAGGCCGCCGGCAGGCTCGGCGCCGCTCCTTCCAGAAGCCGCGTGCCGTCTTCGGAAACGACGAGGATCGAGGCGAGCATCTCGCCTCCGGACGGCCGTTCGACCAAAAGGATGAGATCGCGCAGCACATCGCTCAGCGGCCCACCCTTGACGACACGCGCGAGAATGCTGCGCTCACCTTCAAGTAATGCGGCGTCCGGGATGTCTCTCTCCAGCGATCCGATAACAACCTCCTGCCGCACGAATGCGTCGACTATATGGGGTTAGCCCATCGCCGCAGCAGCGACTATCAAATTTGCTAAGTTCCGCGCCTGGCGCTTTGAATATTGTTTAGAAAGGGCTGATAGGGAAATAACGAAGCCAGAGGTCAGTGAAGCGGCCCTGCTCCCAGAGGCGGAACAGAGCCCAGTTCAACGACTGGCGGAGCAGATCGTTCCCGCGCCTCACGGCGATGCCGACGCCTTCACCGAAATATCGGCTCTCCAGAAAAGGCCCGCCGACGAAGCGGCAGCAATTCGCCGAGTCGGTGCCGT
>JAHCKF010000518.1 GCA_026125925.1 Pseudolabrys sp. | reverse complement strand
TCGCATTCGTCGGCACCCACGCCGTCAATGGTGTGTCGGCGCTGCACACCGATCTGCTGCGCGCGAACGTGTTCGCCGATCTGGCTCGTTCGTCGAAGACCCGCATCGTCAACAAGACCAACGGCATCACCTTCCGGCGGTGGCTCTTCGAATCCAACCCGGAGCTGACCGCGCTGCTCACCGAGACGATCGGCGAGCGCGCCCTCGACGACCCGGCCGCCCTCAAGGACGTTGAGCGCCACGTGAACAACCGCGGCTTTGTCTCCCGTTATGCGCATGCGCGCGCGGCGAACAAGGCGAGGCTGGCGACGCTGTTGCGCTCGCGGACCGGCGTCAAGGTCGATCCGCAGGCGCTGTTCGACGTGCACATCAAGCGCATCCACGAATACAAGCGCCAGCTTCTCAATCTTCTCGAGACCGTGGCGCTGTATCAGGAACTGCGCGCCGGCGCCGGCCGCGATTTCGCGCCGCGCGTGAAGATCTTCGCCGGCAAGGCGGCGGCGAGCTACGACCGCGCCAAGCTCATCATCCGGCTGGCCAACGATATCGGCCATGTCGTCAACAACGATCCCTCCATCGGCGACCGCCTGAAGGTCGTCTTCGTGCCTAATTACAGCGCCAGCCTCGCCGAGGCGATCATTCCCGCCGCCGATCTGTCGGAGCAGATTTCAACCGCCGGCATGGAGGCCTCCGGGACCGGCAACATGAAACTGGCGCTCAACGGCGCCATCACCGTCGGCACGCTCGACGGCGCCAATATCGAGATCCGCGAACAGGTCGGCGCCGACAATGTCGTCATCTTCGGCCTGACCGCCGAGGAGGTCGCCGAGCGCCTGCGCGAGCGCTTGCGCGGCGAGGAAGCCATCGCCGAATCGCCGCGGCTGGCGAAGGCCATCGAGGCCATCGCCACCGGCGTCTTCTCTCAAGGTGACCGCGACCGCTATGCGCCGATCGTCACCGCCTTGCGCGACCATGACCGCTTCATGGTCGCCGCGGATTTCGACGATTACTGGGAGGCGCAGCGCTCGGTCGACCGGCTGTGGCGCACGCCGGAGGACTGGTGGCGCATGAGCATCCTCAACACCGCGCGCATGGGCTGGTTCTCGTCGGACCGCACGATCCGCGAATATGCCGCCGACATCTGGAAGGTGCCGGTGGACCAGTGAGAGCAGTCAGCTTTCCGGCGCGTCGGGCGCATTGATCGCAAGCTGCGCGGCGAAAGCCCGCTTGTAGGCCGGCCGCGCCTCGCCGCGCGCGACATAGGCCGCCAGGTTCGGATACTCGTCGAGCAATCCCGACGCCCGCAGCCTCAGCAGCACCGACACCATCATCAGGTCGCCGGCGCTGAAGGCGCCGTCCAGCCAATCGGCATCACCGAGCCGGGCGGAGAGCTGCTTGAGCCGCGCGCGAATGCGATCCTTGACCAGCGGCAGGCGTTCGCCACTCCAAGGCTTGTCGCCCTCGGCAAAGCGCGCATTGGCGAGATCGAGAATCGGCGGCTCCACCGTGTTGACCGCGGCAAAC
>JAHCKF010000517.1 GCA_026125925.1 Pseudolabrys sp. | reverse complement strand
GCATCGGCAGCTTGATGACGATGGAGCCGATCTTGTTCGGCGGCACCGGGTGGCAGGCCTCGTCCACGACATCGACCTGATAACCCGGCATCGGCACCGTGGCCGAACCGTGCTTGACCGGCAACAGGCCGAGGCCGAGCGGATTGCCGGCGATGCACCAGCCGGTTTCGGTCTGCCACCAGTGATCGATCACCGGCACGCCGAGCACCTGCTCGGCCCATTCGAGCGTCGGCGGATCGGCGCGCTCGCCGGCAAGGAACAGCGCGCGGAACTTCGACAGATCGTGCTGCGAGAGCAGCTTGGCGTCCGGGTCTTCCTTGCGGATGGCGCGGAACGCGGTCGGCGCCGTGAACAGCGCCACCGCGCCGTGGTCGGAGATGACGCGCCAGAACGCGCCGGCATCCGGCGTGCCGACCGGCTTGCCCTCGTACATCACCGAGGTGGCGCCATGCAGGAGCGGTCCATAAACGATGTAGGAATGGCCGACCACCCAGCCGATGTCGGAGGCGCACCACCACACTTCGCCGGGATCGATATTGTAGAGGTTCTTCATCGACCACTTGAGCGCGACCATGTGGCCGCCATTGTCGCGAACCACACCCTTCGGGATGCCGGTGGTGCCTGAGGTGTAGAGGATATACAGCGGATCGGTCGCCTTCACCGGCGCGCAGTCCGACGTCTTGGCGTAGTTGACGGCGTTCTCCCAGGTCTTGCGCCAGTCGTGGTCGCGGCCGTCGGTCAGCCGCGCCTCGCATTGCGGACGCTGCAGGATCATGCAGTTGTCCGGCTTATGCGCGGCGAGCTTGATCGCCTCATCGAGCAAGGGTTTGTAGGCGATGACGCGCTGGCCCTCGATTCCGCAGCTCGCCGACAGGATGAGCTTGGGCTTGCAGTCGTCGATGCGGGTGGCGAGTTCCTTGGGCGCGAAGCCGCCGAACACCACAGAATGCACGGCGCCGATGCGCGCGCAGGCCAGCATCGCGAACACCGCCTCTGGCACCATCGGCATGTAGATGATGACGGTGTCGCCCTTGCGGATGCCGAAGTCGGTGAGGATGGCGCCCAGAATCTGCACCTCGGACAGCATGCGGCCGTAGGTGTAGGTGATCTTCTGGCCGGTGACCGGGGAATCGTAGATCAGCGCCGCCTGCTGGCCGCGGCCGGCTTCGACCTGTCGGTCGAGCGCGTTGTAGCAGGTGTTGCAGACGCCATCGGGGAACCAGCGGCCATAGATGCCGGCGGACTTGTCGAAGATGGTCTTCGGCTTCTCGATCCAGTCGATCGCCTCAGAGGCCTCGCGCCAGAAGCCTTCCGGATCGGTGCGCCATTGCGCATAGGCCTGGTGATAGCGGCTGCTGGTGGCGTCCATCGGCGTTTTCCCTCTCTTTGCCGTGTATTGTGTCCCGCCGGCCATGCGCAAACAAGGCTGGCGGGCCTCAGGGGGATTGCGTAGGAAACCGATGATATGGGCCGTCATTCCGCGCTTTACCTCTCCCATAGGGAGAGGTCGACCGAGCGACAGCGAGGTCGGGTGAGGGG
>JAHCKF010000516.1 GCA_026125925.1 Pseudolabrys sp. | reverse complement strand
GCCGATCAACTGATCCTGGCCAGCGGCAAGGTGGCGCGGTGATCCTCGGCGATCTCCTCACGGAGGCCAAGCTCGATTCGGGATTCGCGCATCTGGCGATCAGCGGCGTATCGTCCGACAGCCGAAAGGTGAAGCCCGGCTTTCTCTTCATCGCCATCGCCGGTAACAAGGCCGACGGCGCGCAATATGCCGCCAAGGCGGTCGAGGCTGGCGCCGTTGCCGTCGCCGCCGAGCATCGGCCGGCCGGATTGCCGGCCCATATCGTCTTCGTCGAGGTGGCCAATGCGCGGCGGGCGTTAGCGCTGGCCGCCGCACAATTCTACCCGCGCCAGCCGGCGACCATTGCGGCCGTCACCGGCACCAGCGGCAAGACGTCGGTCGCCGCCTTCACGCGCGAGATCTGGACGGCGCTGGGACATGCGGCGGCGAGCATCGGCACCGTCGGCGTCGTGTCGCCGAAGGGCGAAATCTATGGCTCGCTGACCACGCCCGATCCGGTTGATCTGCATCGTTCGCTCGATGAACTGGCGGGCGAGGGCGTCACGCATCTGGCGCTCGAGGCGTCGTCGCACGGCCTCGACCAGCATCGCCTCGATGGCATCCGCATCGCCGCCGCGGCCTATACCAATCTGTCGCGCGACCATCTCGATTATCATCCGACGCTGGAAGCCTATCTCGCCGCGAAGCTGCGGCTGTTCTCCGATCTGGTCGCGCCCGGCGGCACCGCGGTGATCAACGCCGACGACGAACATGCCGCACAGGTGATCGAGACCGCGAAGAAGCGCGGACTCAAGGTGATGACCATCGGAGAGCGCGGCGACGGCATCAAGATCGCGCGCGTCAGCATTGACGGCTTCGCCCAGCGTGTCGAATTCGTGTACGGCGGTGCCAGCTATGACGTGAAGCTGCCGCTGGTCGGCGCTTTCCAGGTTTCTAATGCCGCGGTGGCGGCCGGCCTCGTCCTCGCCACCGGCGGTGAAGCGGCGGCGGTGTTCGCGGCGCTCGCCAAGCTGACCGGCGCCAAAGGCCGCCTCGAACTCGGCGGCAGCTATCGCGGCGCGCCGATCTTCATCGACTATTCGCACAAGCCGGATGCGCTGGCCAAGGCGCTGGATGCGTTGCGGCCTTACGTCAGCGGCAAACTGGTCGTCGTATTCGGCGCCGGCGGCGACCGCGACCCCGGCAAGCGTCCGCTGATGGGCGAGGTCGCTCATGCCAAAGCCGACCGCGTCATCGTCACCGACGATAATCCGCGCAGCGAGAACCCGGCTGCGATTCGCGCCGCCATTCTCAAAGCAGCGCCGGGCGCCACCGAGATCGGCGACCGCGCCGAGGCGATCCGCGCCGGCATCGCCGGACTCGACAAGGGCGACGTGCTGCTGATCGCGGGCAAGGGCCACGAGACCGGCCAGATCGTCGGCACCAAGGTGCTGCCGTTCTCCGATCACGAGGCGGTGGCGAAGGTGTTGAAGGAGATGGGAACGTGAAGAGCGTTGCGACTTGTCCCGCCGTGGAAAGCGTACTCTGCCTGGCTCCCTCTCCCCTTGGGG
>JAHCKF010000515.1 GCA_026125925.1 Pseudolabrys sp. | reverse complement strand
GGCATCGCCGTGGAAACCGATGACAAGACCGGGCTGGCGCTGAGCGTGTCGCCGGTGCGCATCGGCGGTTCGCTGGAGCAGACTGCGCCGCAGTGGGGTTAACCTTCCGTTAACCACGTTGATGTCCTCTCGGACATCATGGCGCTTCAGGTCAACGCAAATCTCGCGCTCAAGCTCGTACATGACGAAGCGCGGCGGCCGGATGCGCCGTCGCGCCACGATCCGCGCGCGCAGCTTGCCGCGCAATTCGTTCCGGCCGGCGCCCGTGTGCTCGATCTTGGCGGAGGCGGCGGCGAAACCTTGCGCGATCTGGTGCCGTTCGGCTGTTCTTACGAATCCGCCGATCGCCTCGCACATGACAAGGGCTCGCTGATCCACGATCTGACCGGCGCCGAATTCCCGACCAAGGCCGCGACCGAGTGCGACCTCGTCGTCATGATCGGCGTTGTCGAGAGGACCGCCGACCTCGAAGCGCTGTTTACGCATCTGCGCTTCTGCGCCCGCGACATCGTGCTGAGTTACCGGCCGACCGATCTCATCAGTGGCGAGGCGCGGGTCGCGCAAGGCTTCGCCAATCATCTGAGCTACATCGATCTCATTACCTTGTTCGATCGCTACGGCTTCCGCATCGAAGCCATGGCGCCGGCCGGCGACACCGAGATGCTGATGCGGCTGACGCCGTCGAGCCGCGTCGCGCCGGTGTTGCCGTGTCACGTCGCGGTGGTATCGGACAGCGATGCCGGCAATTTCGGCGACCGTCTCGGCCTGTCGATGATCAATGCGTTGCTGCCGGGCGAAGCGCAGGTCGATCACATGACCTTCCGCACCTTGCGCGGGCGAATGGCGGCGGCGAGGCACGATTATGATCTCGTCGTCATCGGCGTCGGCAACGCCATGTTCCAGCCGCTGCTGAGCGACGACATCATCCATATCCTGGCGCGGGCGAAGTCGGCCATCGGCATCTTCGGCACCGCCTATCGTGAACTGATCCCCCGGGCGATGATCGAACGCGTCATCGATCGGCTCGACCTTTGGTACGCTCCCTATGAGGATGACGTCCGGCTCTACGGTCGCGGCCGCTCCAACGCGGTGCATCTCGGCGACTGGCTGATCGAGCAGTTTCCGCTGACCGAGGCCAGCCTCGACCTGCCATTGCAGATCGGCGCCGATATCGGCAGCGAGCTGGCGCTGGACCGCGCCATCACCAGCATCCAGCGCCACAGGAAGGTGCATTCGGCCCGGCTGCATCCGCTGCTGTGTGCGCTGACCGCGGCCGAATACGTTGCCTATAGCGAGGAGCCGTCCGGGCAAATGCCGGGCATTGTCTCCGGCAAGTTCCGCTCGATGCTGGTCGATGTCTTCGGCCGGACCTATCCCGAGCAGGAGTTCTTCATGGTCGATCGCGCTGCGGTGGCCCGTTACAAGGCCCGCGTCCACGGCAACGTCGCCAGCCTGCGCCAGCAGACGGCCGCGATGCTGCGCAACGTGGCGGTGGCGGGGTAGCCGCAGGGCCAGACCCGTCACCCTGAGGTGCGAGCGACCGGAGGTCGCGAGCCTCG
>JAHCKF010000514.1 GCA_026125925.1 Pseudolabrys sp. | reverse complement strand
TAAAGCCGTGATCCCCGGCGGCTCGTCGGTCCGCATGGTGCCGGCGGCCCAGATCATCGACACGCCGATGGATTTCGATTCGCTATCGAAGCTGCGCTCCGGTCTCGGCACCGCGGCGGTGATCGTGATGGACAAGTCCACCGACCTGATCAAGGCGATCACCCGCATCTCGTATTTCTACAAGCATGAGAGCTGCGGCCAGTGCACGCCGTGCCGCGAGGGCACGGGCTGGATGTGGCGCGTGCTGACGCGCATGTCGGAAGGCCGCGCGCAAAAGCGCGAGATCGACATGCTGCTCGACGTCACCAAGCAGATCGAAGGTCACACGATCTGCGCGCTCGGCGATGCCGCGGCCTGGCCGATCCAGGGCCTGATCGCGCATTTCCGGCACGAGATCGAAGAACGGATTGACCAGTACTCGGCTAGTCCGCATTCCGAACCCGTAGCCGTGGCGGCTGAATGAGCTATGAGAACACCAGCCTCCGTTGCCGAAATTGCCGCTTCTGGTGGCCGCTGCAGGATGACCTGCCGCCGGCGCACCTGCGCGAGCATGCCCGGCGCGGGCAATGCCGGCGGCATGCGCCGCCGCCGGTCTCGGCTGAGCAGGAATGGGCTATCGTTCAGGCGACCGACTGGTGTGGGGAGCATTCGCATGTCCTCTCATCCTGAGCGCCATCTCGCCCAGTTCAATATCGCGCGGATCAAGTATCCGCTCGACGATCCGCGCATGGCGGAGTTCGTCGGCAACGTCGATCGGGTGAACAAGCTGGCGGAGAAGATCGAGGGCTTCGTCTGGCGCCTCGCCGATGCGAGCGGCAATGCCATGGGCATCCGCGTCTATGACGATGCGGCGATCCTGCCGAACCTGACGGTGTGGGAAAACGCCGCGGCGCTCGAGCGCTTCGTGTTCAAGACCGTGCACGCGCGGTTCTTCGCGCGCCGCGCCGACTGGTTCGAGCAGCCCGATCCGACTCTGGTGATGTGGCACATCGGGGCCGGCCATCGCCCGTCGATGGACGAGGGCGTGGAGCGCCTCGAGCATCTCAAGGCGCATGGTTCGAGCGATCACGCTTTCGGCTGGGAGCACCTCGCCGAGGCGAAACATTGGAAAACGGCGCGCTCCGGCGCATCGAGCGAGCACGCGGCATGACGAAAGTTATCATCGACGGCCAGGAAATCGACGTCCCGCCGGAATACACGCTGCTTCAGGCGTGCGAGGCCGCCGGCGCCGAGATTCCGCGCTTCTGCTTCCATGAACGGCTGTCGATCGCCGGCAACTGCCGCATGTGCCTGATCGAGGTGAAGGGCGGCCCGCCGAAGCCGGTCGCCTCCTGCGCCCAGAATGTTCGCGACCTGCGGCCCGGCCCCAATGGCGAGCCGCCGCAGATGTTCACCAAGTCGCCGATGGTGAAGAAGGCGCGCGAAGGCGTCATGGAGTTCCTGCTGATCAACCATCCGCTCGATTGCCCGATCTGCGATCAGGGCGGCGAATGCGATCTGCAGGACCAGGCCATGGCTTACGGCGTCGATCACACGCGCTATCACGAGAACAAGCGCGCGGTG
>JAHCKF010000513.1 GCA_026125925.1 Pseudolabrys sp. | reverse complement strand
TACGCCGCCGCAGGCGGCGGCCGACTACATGAAGACCTTCACCGCCGCGCTGCCGCCATCGGTGAGAATTGCGACGGTGATCGGGCGCTATTACGCCATGGACCGCGACAAGCGCTGGGAGCGCGTGTCGAAAGCCTACGACGCCATTGTCGCCGGCGCGGGCCCGCGCTTTGCCGATGCGCAGGCCGCCATCGCTGACGCTTACGCCAATAAGGTCACCGACGAGTTCATCGTGCCGGCCGCGATCGGCGATTACAGCGGCATGAAGGATGGCGATGGCGTCCTGTGCTTCAACTTCCGCGCCGACCGCGTGCGTGAAATCCTCGGCGCCATGCTCGATCCGGCTTTCGACGGCTTTGCGCGCACGCGCACGGTGAAAATCGCCGCCGCCGTCGGCATGACGCAGTACAGCGAAGACCTCGACAAGTTAATGGCGACGATCTTTCCGCCGCAGAGCTTTCCCAACATCCTCGGCGAGGTCGTCGCCGACGCGCAGCGCACGCAGCTGCGCATGGCGGAAACCGAGAAGTATCCGCACGTCACCTATTTCCTCAATGGCGGGCGCGAAGAGCCGTTCAACGGCGAAGACCGCATCATGGTGCCCTCGCCCAAGGTCGCGACCTACGATCTCCAACCGGAAATGTCGGCGCCCGAACTGACCGACAACGCGGTGGAAGCGATCACGTCCGGAAAATACGACCTGATCGTTCTGAATTTCGCCAATGCCGACATGGTCGGCCACACCGGCAGCATTCCGGCAGCGGTCAAGGCGGTGGAGACAGTCGATACCGGGCTCGGCCGAATCGCCAAGGCCATCGAACAGATGGGCGGTGCGTTGCTCGTCACCGCCGATCACGGCAATGCCGAGATGATGGTGGATCCGGAAACCGGCGGCCCGCACACCGCGCATACGCTCAATCCGGTGCCGCTGATCCTGATGGGCGCCGGCAACCGCCTGACCGTCAAGGAAGGCCGCCTCGCCGACATCGCGCCGACGCTGCTGGAATTGATGGGCCTGCCCAAGCCGGCGGAGATGACAGGAACGTCGCTGCTGCAGGGGTAGCTCTCAAGCTCCCACTCTCCGTCATGGCCGGGCTTGTCCCGGCCATCCACGCCTTTATTGCTGCAATGAAGCAAGACGTGGATGCCCGGCACAAGGCCGGGCATGACGTAAGGCGAGGCCGAGAAAACTAGAAATCCTTCAGCCCCAGCACATCCATCATCGAATAGAGCCCGGGCTTCTGCTTGCGCGCCCACAGCGCCGCATGCAACGCGCCGCGCGCGAACAGCGCGCGGTCGGCGGCCTTGTGCGTGAGCTCGATGCGCTCGTCCGGGCCGGCGAAGATGACCGTATGCTCACCGACCACGGTGCCGCCGCGCAAGGTGGCAAAGCCGATATCGCCGGCCTTGCGCGCGCCGGTATGGCCGTCGCGCGAGCGCACGGCAGTCTTGCCGAGATCGACGTGGCGGCCGTCGGCGGCGGCACGGCCGAGCATCAGGGCCGTGCCAGAGGGCGCATCGACTTTCTGGTTGTGATGCATCTCGAGGATTTCGATGTCGAACGTCGGGTCGAG
>JAHCKF010000512.1 GCA_026125925.1 Pseudolabrys sp. | reverse complement strand
AATGGCCGTTGTTGTTGCACATCTCCACGGCCTTGGCGAAGCCGCCGGCCGGGTCGCCGCCAGAACCTGGTGGAGTGGTGATCTCGGTGCGCGGATCGGCCTGCACGTTCCACGCCGACCAGTCGAGCGCAGTCTTCAGCGCGACGCTGCGGTAGCCCGGTTTGAAGCGGAACAGCTCGCGCTGGTCCATCTTCGTGGGCCGCACGATCTTGCCGGGGTTGAGGATGCCCAGCGGGTCGAAGGCGTCCTTCAGCTCCTCGAACGCCGTGGTGAGCCGCGGTCCGAACTGCCAGCCGACCCACTCGCTGCGCACCAGACCGTCACCGTGCTCACCCGAGAACGCGCCCTTGTACTCGCGCACCAGCGCGCCGGCTTCCTCGGCGATGGCGCGCATCTTCTCGGCGCCGTCGCGGCGCATGTCGAGGATCGGCCGCACGTGCAAGGTGCCGACGCTGGCGTGGGCGTACCAGGTGCCGCGCGTGCCGTGCTTCTCGAACACGTCGGTCAGGCGCGAGGTGTAGTCGGCGAGGTGCTCGAGCGGCACCGCGCAATCCTCGATGAAGGAGACCGGCTTTCCGTCGCCCTTCATCGACATCATGATATTCAGCCCGGCCTTGCGCACTTCCCACAGTGCCGATTGCGCCCGGGCGTCGACCATCTCGACGACGCTGCCGGGCAGGCCGAGATCGCCCATCAGGTCGACGAGACGCTTCAGATCGCGGATCTGTCCGTCACGCTCCTCGCCGGCGAACTCCACGAGCAGGATGGCCTGCGGCTCGCCGATCAGCGCCGCGTCGATCACCGGACGGAAGGCGGGATTGGCGCGCGCCAGGTCGATCATCGTGCGGTCGACCAGCTCGACCGCCACCGGCTTGAGCTTGACGATGTGCTGGGTCAGCTCCATGGCACGGCGGAAGCTGGGGAAGTTCACCACGCCCAGCGTCTTGTGCTTCGGCAGCGGCGAGAGCTTCAGCGTGAGCCGCCGCGTTACCGCGAGCGTGCCCTCGCTGCCGACCAGCAGGTGCGCGAGATTGATCGAATTGTCCGACGTGTAGGGCCGCTCGCTCTGGGGATGGAAGACGTCGAGGTTGTAGCCGCCGACCCGGCGCAGCACCTTCGGCCACAGCCGCTCGATCTCGCCGCGCTCGCGCGCCGTCAGCCCGTGCGCGACTTCGGCGAGGCGCTTCACCGCCGGATCCGAATCGTCCTCGTGCCAGGTGCCGAAGCGCGCCGCGCTGCCATCGGCGAGGATGGCGTCGATCGCCTCGACATTGTGCACCATGTTGCCGTAGCGGATCGAGCGACTGCCGCAGGAATTGTTGCCGGCCATGCCGCCCAAGGTGCATTGCGCCGAGGTCGAGACGTCGACCGGGTACCACAGCCCGTGCGGCTTGAGGAACGCGTTGAGGTGGTCGAGCACCAGGCCGGGCTGCACGGTGATCGAGGCGCGCTCCTTGTCGAACGCGATGACCTCGCGCAGATGCTTGCTGAAGTCGACGACCAGAGCCTCGCCGACGGTCTGGCCGCACTGCGAGGTGCCGGCGCCGCGCGGCAGGATCGGCACCTTCAGGTCGCGCGCGATGTCGAT
>JAHCKF010000511.1 GCA_026125925.1 Pseudolabrys sp. | reverse complement strand
AGCGCAACATGGAACGTCTCCTTGTCGGAGCGCGAGGAGTTCAGGTTGATGAGATCGGTGACTTCGGCCTCGACGATCTCGGTGTTCGGCGAGCCTGCGGGCTTGACGCCGAAATCGACCTCGATGACGCGGCCGCGGCCCGCATCTTCCGGCGCCAGCTTCTTGATCGCGTCGCCGATCCACTTTTCCGCCGGCTGCGCGAAATCGAGATCGCAATCGACGCGGTCGATGACGCGCTTGCCGCCAAGCGCCTCGAGGCGGGCGTCGATCGCCTTGCCGATGGCGCAGAATTCCGCATAGGCGGTGTCGCCAAGCGCCAGTACGCCGAACTCGACGCCGTCGAGGCGCGGCGCGTTGTCCGCCATCAGTTCGCCATAGGTGCGCACGGCGCGGGCGGGCGGCTCGCCCTCGCCCCAGGTGGCGGCGATGAAGATGAGTTTCTTGGCGGCGGTCAGGTTGGCGGGCTCGAGATCCGCCATGTCGATGAGCGTCGGCTTGAGGCCGTTCTTGCGCGCGCTCTTGGCGAAATCGGAAGCGAGCTTCTCGCTGTTGCCGGACTCGCTGGCGAACACGATGGTGATCGGCTCGGCCGGTTTGGCCGGCGCCGAAGGCTGCGGCACTTCCGCCTGACCGCCCTGCACCGACTCGACGCCCGCCAGGAACCCGGCCAGCCAGGCGCGCTGGATCGGGCTTGCCGGCTCGACCACCTGATTGAGCAGCGCCACGTCCTCTTCGCTGAAGGGGGCCGTCTTGGGAATGGTCGCGAAGATCGATGACATGAGCAGGTCCGCCTACTGGGCTATGTCCCTTAAATAGAAAGATATTCTGCATAACGGCAATACGAGACCGGAAATAAGAACACAGCGTCTGTCTAGGCCCGGTGTTCTGAAAATTCTTTCCAAAAAGCCGTATCGCGGCAAAACACCGGGCCCGCCGCGGCCAAGGAAGTTGTGGACCTCGCCGGGCCTGAGCGCGACGGCAGCGCCGAACCGCCTAGATTGCCCGGGCCATGGTCACGCGCGCTTACCGCACACGCCTCACATCACTGCTCACCCCGGCCGAGCGCCGCCTGTTCGCGCGGCTCGACGCGCCGCACAAGGTGCAGGCGTTCCTCGATGCGGTGCCGGCCAATTTCGGCATCGCGGGGGACACGGCGATGTCGCCGCGCACGATGCTCACGGCACAGGTTGCACACTGCGCGGAAGGCGCGGTGTTCGCCGTCGCGGCGCTCGCCTTTCACGGCCGGCCGTCCTGGCTGATCGACATGCGCGCCCTGCCGAGCGACTCGGATCACATCATCACGGTGTTCAAGGAGCGCGGCCTGTGGGGCGCGATCAGCAAGACCAACCACCCGGTGCTGCGCTGGCGCGATCCGGTGTACCGGTCCCCGCGCGAACTGGTGATGTCCTACGTCCACGAGTACTGCCTGCCCGGCGGCAAGAAATCGCTGCTCGAATATTCGCGGCCTTTCGCGCTGACGCGCTACGCGCCGGAGCGCTGGCTGACGCCGGAAGAAGACCTCGACTGGCTGATGGTGGCGCTCGACGAAGCGCCGCATCTGCCGATCGCGCCGAAGGCCTCGCTGAAGC
>JAHCKF010000510.1 GCA_026125925.1 Pseudolabrys sp. | reverse complement strand
CTCGCGCTTCGCCGAACTCAATGCGGCTTACGAGATCGTCGGCGACGACGAGAAGCGCAAGGCGTTCGACCGCGGCGAGATCGACGCCGAGGGCAAGCCGCGTTTCCAGGGCTTTTCCGGCCAGCCGGGCGGCGGGTTCAACCCCGGCGCCGGCGGCTTTGGCCAGGGTTTCGGCCAGGGGTCGGGCCACGCCGGCGGCTTCGAGAGTTTCTCCTTCGGTCCCGACGGCTTCCAGCGCCGCCCCGGTGGTGCCGGCGGTGGTGGCTCCGGCTTCGAGGACCTGTTGCGTGGCATGTTCGGCGGCCGCGCCGGCGCCGGCCCGCGGGGTTACGCTTCCGAGTTCGAGCCGGAGGATTTCGGTTCGCAGGCGACTGGACAGGACCTGGCCGCGTCGCTGACCGTTTCGCTGCCTGACGCCGCCAAGGGCGCCACCAAACGCGTCAGCCTGCCGACCGGCAAGGAGATCGAGGTCAAGATTCCGGCCGGCATCGCCAGCGGTCAGCAGATCAGGCTGAAGGGGCAGGGCTATCCCGGCCCGCTCGGCCGCAACGGCGACGCCATCATCACCGTCAACATCGCGGCGCATCCGCTGTTCAAGACCGACGGCGACGACCTGCGGCTCGACCTGCCGATCACGCTCTATGAAGCGGTGCTCGGCGGCAAGGTTCGCGTGCCGACGCTCGACGGCGCGGTCGAACTGGCGATCCCTGCCGGCACCAATTCCGGCCGCACCTTCCGCCTCAAGGGCAAGGGGCTCAAGGCCAAGGGCAGCAAGACGCATGGCGACCTGCTCGCCACCGTGCGCGTGGTGCTGCCTGAGAAGATCGACGACGAGTTGAAGCGCGAGATCGAGAAGCTGCGCGACGACAAGCCATACGATCCGCGGAAGGATCTCGGCTAGCTTTTCTTCGCGCCGCCCTTGTCCACCTGGTCGTAAACGTTCTTCGCCACGGTCTCGAGCTTGTCGCGGTCGGACGGTCCCGAGACGACATAGCCGACCTTGTCGTCCACCCAGGCGATCGTCGCATCGCGCTCGCCGCCCTTGAAGCGGAGCGCCGTTTCCTGCGCCGCCGCCTTGGCGCAGTAGATCGTGTAGCGTTCGCCCGACGGGCCTTCGTACATATAGAACGCGGCGGCGCCGGTCGGTCCCGGCAGCAGGCGGCCGCCGACCAGCTTGAGGCCGAGCGACGACAGGTCGGGAATGCTCAGTTCGTAGCCGACACGCTTCGACAGCCACTGCCGCAGATGCGCCTGCTCGGTGCCCGGCACTTCGACCGGATGGCGCACCTCGACGACATAGAGCCTATATGCCTCCAGCGCATCCGCAGTAATGGCCTCGAAACCGGACGGCTTCGAAGCGGTGGCGCCATGCGCCATCCAGCCGACGCCGCCGCCGACGACGAAAGCGGCGAACACGGCGGCGGCGGCCATACCAATGAACCGTCGCCCGCGCGGCTGCGCATCGGCGAGGATGCGGTCGAGTTGCAGGCGGGCAGGCACCGGTTCGTTCGCTATCGCGCCGTAGCGGGCGCGAATGCTGTCGGCCTGCGCGCGCCAGGCGGCAACGGTCGCAGCGTCGTCAGGATGACTGGCGAGCCAGGCA
>JAHCKF010000051.1 GCA_026125925.1 Pseudolabrys sp. | reverse complement strand
GCCCCGCCGTCGGCCAGAATTTTCAGGACCACCTCTGCTACGACCACGTCTACAAATCGAAGCGGCCGAGCCTGAACGACGACCTCTTGCCGATCTCCGGTAAGCTGCGCGTCGGTTTGTCGTATCTGTTCGGACGGCGCGGCCCGCTGTCGCTGAGCGTCAACCAGGGCGGCGGTTTTTATCGATCAGGGCCGGACGTGGCGCGGCCCGATATCCAGCTCTATTTCTCGCCGCTGAGCTACACCAAGGCGCCGCCGCGCGTCCGCGCGCTGATGAAGCCGGACCCGTTCTCGGGCTTTTCGACCAGCGTGTCGCCTTGTCGCCCCAAGAGTCGCGGCCATGTTTCCATCCGCTCGGCCGATCCGACGGTCGCGCCGGAGATCGTGCCGAACTACCTGTCGCATCCGAACGACCTCGACACCCTGCTCGCCGGCGCGCGTTTTCTTTGCGCGCTGGCGCGAACACCGACATTCAGCGATCTCATCAAGGAAGAGCTGTCGCCCGGCGCCGCTCGGCATGCCGACGCCGATCTCATCGACGACATTCGGCGGCACGCCTACTCGGTGTTTCACCCCAGCGGCACCTGCCGGATGGGCGTCGATCCGGCCGGTTGCGTGGTCGATCCGGCGCTAAGGGTATTCGGCGTTACCGGCCTTCGCGTCGCCGACGCCTCCATTTTCCCGACGGTGCCGTCGGGCAACACCAATGCCCCGGCCATGATGGTGGGCGCCAAAGCGGCCGAGCTAATATTGAGCGGCTAGCCACGTTCCAACAGCCAGTTTCTCAACTCGAGTAATTGACCGAGCTCGATCGACGCTGATCGGCGCTCCCAACTTGCGTCATCGCGCAAAACGGCGCCGGAACGAAACGGATTCCGCTTACCCGTCTGCTGGCACCTTGTCTTCGTCTGGCTCGCTTCGCGCCCGACCTTCGGCCGAGGTCAGTGTCGATGGAAGTCGCGCCGTTCGGCGGCGTCAAGCAGTCCGGCATCGGCCAGCTTTCACATCGGCGGCCTCGGCTGAGTTTGCGCCTCGAACGAGGGGGTGACCGCACAAGATGCGGCACCGGCCGCAGAATCAGCCAAAAGATGTCGCGGCGCCGCGCTTGTTGGGAGCATCTTTTCCACGTCAGGGCGTAGAAGTCGGTCGCGAAAGACGGTCGGCCAAGCAGGAGAACACCATGCTGAGCAATTCCTTGATCGAAATGGATCGAGCCCACCTGATCCATCCGGTGTCTTCCTACCGCGGCCACGAACGCGTCGGCGCGCGCATTCTCAAGTCGGCCAAAGGCGCCCGCGTCACTGACGCCACGGGTCACGAACTGGTCGACGGCTTCGCGGGCCTGTGGTGCGTGAATGTCGGCTACGGCCATGACAGCATCGTCGAGGCGGCGGCGCAGCAGATGCGGACGCTGCCTTATGCCACGGGCTATTTCGACCTCGCCTCGGAGCCCGCGATACGCCTGGCCTCGGAGCTCGCCGAGCGCGCGCCGGGCGATCTCAAGCATATCTATTTCACTTTAGGTGGTTCCGATGCCGTCGACAGCACGGTGCGATTCATCCGCTATTATCAGCAGGCGCGCGGTAAGCCGCAGAAAGACCAGTTCATTTCGCTGGAGCAGGGCTACCACGGCTCATCGACCGTCGGCGCCGGTCTGACGGCCCTGCCCGCCTTCCACGACGGCTTCGGCATGCCGCTCGACTGGCAGCACAAGATTCCATCGCCTTACCCCTATCGCAATCCGGTCGGCAGCAGCACGGAAGCCATCATCAAGGCTTCGCTGGCCGCCCTGCGCGCCAAGATCGAACAGCTCGGAGCGGAGCGCGTCGCGGCGTTTTACGCCGAGCCGATCCAGGGTTCGGGCGGCGTCATCGTACCGCCGCCGGGCTGGCTCAAGGCCGTGCGCGAGCTTTGCCGTGAACTCGACATTCTCTTTGTCGCCGACGAGGTGATCACCGGTTTCGGCCGCACCGGGCCGCTTTTTGCCTGTCAGGACGAAGGCGTCGATCCGGACTTCATGACCACGGCCAAGGGCCTGACGTCCGGCTATGTCCCGATGGGCGCCGTGTTCATGGCCGATCACGTGTACCAGACGATTGCCGACGGCGCCGGTGCCAAGGCTATCGGCCACGGCTACACTTATTCGGCGCATCCGGTGAGCGCTGCGGTCGCGCTCGAAGTGCTGAGGCTTTACGAGAACGGCTTGCTCGACAATGGCCGCAAGGCCGGCAAGCGGCTGATGGCAGGCCTCTCCGCTCTAGCGGACCATCCTTTAGTCGGCGAAGTCCGCGGCCGCGGCATGCTCGCGGCCATCGAACTCGTCACCGACAAAACGAAAAAGACGCCTTTGCCGGCGGCGGCCGATCCGTCCCGTCGCATTTTCGACCGGGCCTGGATTAATGGCCTGGTCATTCGCGCCTTCGGCAACGGAGTCCTCGGTTTCGCACCGCCTTTGTGCTGCACGGAAGAGGATATCGACCTGATTATCGAGCGCACGCGCCTGACGCTCGATCAAACGCTCGAAGATCGCGACGTTCGGGCCAGCATGGCTGACTGATAATTGCATCGTCACGCCTTCAGATGTTGACCTAGAGCCAAACCGGAACGCGCCGGGATCGGCAGGTCGCCCCGGCTTGTACTTCTCATAGGACAAGCTAAACAGAGGTCTTAAACGCAAAAATAAATTGGTGCGCCGCTCTGAAAGGAACATCGATGCCGCTGATTACGCTCGAGGAGCATTACCTTGATCCGGAGCTTGCCACCTATTTCAAAATGAACGCGACTCCGATGTCGGAAAAGCTACTCGACTTCGATTCGATCCGCATCGGCGACATGGACCGCTCAGGCATCGACATGCAGGTCCTTTCGCATGCTCCACCAGGCCTGCAGCGCGTTGAAGCCGCAGCGGCGCCGGCTTTGTGCGCGCGCGTCAACGATCGTTTGGCCGCCCGTGTGAACGCGAATCCGAACCGCTTCGCGGCCTTCGCCGCCCTGCCGACGACGGCTGGCGGACAGGCGGCGGCGGACGAACTGGAGCGATGCGTGACCGCGCTCGGCTTCAAAGGCGGGCTCCTCAACGGCCTAACCGATGGCCGTTTCCTGGACGAACCGGAATACCGACCTGTGTTCGCCTGCGCCGAAAAACTGGACGTTCCGCTTTACATTCACCCCGCGGATCCGGATGCCGAAGTGACCAGACGTTACTTCGGCGACTACGTAAGGACTCATCCGATGTTCCTACGCGCGGCATGGGGATTCACCATGGAGACTGGCACCCACGCGATGCGGCTCGTGCTCAGCGGCCTGTTCGAGCAACACCCCGGGCTCAAGATCATTCTCGGCCACCTCGGCGAAGCGATCCCATACCTGCTGACCAGGATCGACGAAGCGCTGTCACGTGATACGCCGATGAAGAACTTCCGCAAAGTCTTCACGACGCATTTCTACGTCACCACAAGCGGATTCTTCTCAGACAGCGCCTTGCGTTTATGCCTTGATGAGATGGGTGCCGAGCGCGTGCTGTTTTCGGTGGATTGGCCCTACGCGGCGAACAATCATGCGACGACTTGGTTTCGAGAGGTTTCTTTGACTGATGAAGAACGCGAACTCGTCGCTCATCAGAACGCAAGGGACATTTTGAATCTGACACTCTTAAAGCGATAGATACACTGTTATACGCACATTCAGTCCACTTGGCATGAAAGAGAGCAGGATCAGCCTCGGAGAAACTCGCCATCAACCCAGACGCGCATTAGCGTTCGTCGAGATTTGCGGTGACACCGCCCTCTGCGCCTCCCAGGAATTCCGGCGATCTCGCGGCCAGAGCAAAGAGACGCTGGACGGCGCCGTAGGCACTGTAAAATTTACCCGTCAGGGGCCCGACTCACTCAAGGAGCGGACCGAGTACTAGAGTCCGCCTTCAGACGCATTGCCGACCAGCCACTCACGAGAGGAGATCGAGCATGAAAATCGAACTCGGTTACGAAGCTCCGGCCGCGATCGAGCCCCTTGGAACAGTACAGTCCGCCAGACTAATGAATGCAGGCTTCATGCCAAGCGTCTTATAATAGGAGCGTGGCCAGTTTTGGGATCGCAAGTAGCAGAAACACCAGCAGCAGCATCGTCAGCGCGAACGGCGCGGCGCCCGCGAAGATGTCGTTGAGCGTGACCTCGCTATCCTTCAAATTGTTCTTGACGACGAAGACGGCGACGCCGAGCGGCGGCGTCAAGAGGCCGATTTCGACAGCCACAATGGTCAAGATGCCGAACCAGATCAGGTCGGCGCCCTGCTGCGCCATGACTGGAAGGATGAGCGGCAACAGGATCAGCATGATCGACGCGGAATCGAGGATGCACCCGAGCAGGACGACGATGACGAGATAGACGGCTATCATGCCTGCGTAGCCGAGGCCGCTAGTCTGGATCCAATGGCCGATGAAATCCGGCAGGCCACTCAGCGCCAGCATCGTCGCGTAAAGATGCGCGGCAACGAGCAGGAATAAGATTGACGCCGTGACGTGCCCGGTCTCGAGCAGAATCTCCCACAGCCCCCTGAGGGTCAACGTTCGTCGCAGGATGGCCAGGATCATGGCGCCGAGCGCGCCGACCGCGCCCGCTTCCGTCGGCGTGAAGACGCCGCCGTAGATGCCGCCGAGCACGAGCAAGATTAGCAGAACGATTGGCGCGCTTTTAGCGGCAAGCACGCCGGGCGGGTGGAGCTTCGCCTGCCCTTCGCGGCCGACGCCTTCGGCCCAAACAAAGCGGGGGAACAAGGTGGCGAGCAGCCAGATGACCGTGGCGAAAAGGATCGACAGCACAACGCCAGGCAGGATGCCGGCGGTGAACAGGTCGCCGATCGAGACCTCGGCGATGATGCCGTACAGAATGAGCAACAGGCTCGGCGGGATCAGCATGCCGAGCACCGAGCTGCCGGCTACCACGCCGACCGAGAAGCGGGGAGTATAGCCGAGCCGCAGCAACTCCGGCACCGCGATTCGTGTGAACACAGAGGCCGAGGCGATCGAGGTGCCGTTCACTGCAGCGAACACCGCATTGGCAGCGACCGTCGCCATGCCGATGCCGCCGCGCAGGCGGCGGAATATCTGCGCTGCCACCTCGAAGGTGTCGCGACCAACGCCGGAAGAGCCGACGAACATGCCCATCACCACGAACAGCGGAATGACGCCGAAGGAATAGGACGCGACGCTCTTGGTCATCGACAGTGCCAGCAGGCTGCCGGCGATCTGAAAGTCGCCCTTGATCAACCACACGCTGACGAAGGACAGCAGCATCAAGGCGACGGCGATGTGCATGCCGGACTGCACCAGGACCAGCATCAGAGCGATGCTGGTCAGTCCGATCTCGATCGAACTCATCAGATCACCTCCGTCGCGGCTGCCGCGGTCTCGGGGGGAGGCATCAGGCCGCAGCACACGCGCAGGTCGCGGATACCGAGCAGAAGGAACTGGATGCAGGCGACGGCCGCCCCGGTCGTCGCAATCGCGTTGATCGGCCACGTGTAAAAGACGAACACGCCTTCGGTGCCGAGATAGTCGCCCTGCTGCCAAGTGTCGTAGGCGAACGGGGCGGCGAAATAGACCATCAGCCCGACCAGCGCCGCGCCGATCAGGTGGTGCAGAGCCTGCAACGCGTAACCGGCGCGCGGGCGTTTCGTCAGCAGCCCGCCAATGAGCACGTCCGAGCGGATGAAGCGCTCGTGCCGGAGCGTTAGGCCCATCTGCAGATAGATGATGCCAACGATCGACATGGAGACAATCTCAGTCGTTCCTTCCAGTGGCTTGTTGAAGAAATAGCGGCCGATCACGTCGGCATTGATCAGCAGCATGAGGAAGAAGATCCACAGCGTACCAATCGCGCCCATCCCTTCGGCCAGGAGGCCGAAGGGAGAGAGGCGGCGGGGCGAAGGCTGCGACGAACCGGTCATTCCTGGTCCCACTGGCGGGCGTGTTGGAGACCGGCCTTGCGGCAAAGATCCATGTAGGTCTTAAGGACCTTGGTGCCGGGCTGACCCTTCTTGTCCAAGTTCTTCGCCCATTCTTGGGCGATGTTCGGCAGCATCTTCGCCAGCTTCTTGCGCTCGGCGTCCGGCAGGGTCGAAATGGTCGCTCCGTGCTCGGCCGCGAACTTCATGCTGCTTTCGCCGTCAGCCTGATAGGCTACGGCGGCCTGGCGCTCATACTCCTTGGCAACGTCGAGGAAGATCGCCTGCATCTCCTTGGGGAAGGCGTTCCAACGCCGCAGGTTCACGGTCAGATCGGAGGCCTGTTGCGCGCCGAAGCCGATCTTGGTGATGTTCTTGGCGACCTCGTAGAATTTGTAAGGCTTGATCGACGACTCGAAGACGATCGTGCCTTCGATTATCCCGGTCTGGATCGAGTTGTAGTACTCCGGCAGCGCACCCTTAACGGGCACCCAGCCGGTTCCTTCCAGCCAGCGCGCCGCAAGGCCGGCGGTGCCAATCTTGCGGCCCTTGAAATCCTCTACCGTCTTGACCGGGAAGGTTGTCAGTGTGTGATAGGTGTCGACGCCTACGCTCGCGAGGTGCAGCTGATTGTGCTTCTTGAAGGCGTCGTTCATTTCCGGGACGTCGTTGCGCAGCTGACGGACGACATCCATCAGCTTGACCAGCTCGTCGCTGCCGAACGGTGTCACATAGGTGATCTGCTCGAGCGGCAGCTTGTCGGCCTCGAACAGCGCCGGAACGTAGCCGACGTCGCCAATGCCTTTCTCGATGGTCTCGAGCACGTCGGCCGGCTTGGCGATGGAGCCGGCATAGGCCTGCGTCCATTCGATCTTGTATTTGCCGCCGGCCGCGGCCAGGCGCTTGTCCACTTCCGGGATGAAGTAGTCGCGAATGAGCCGCACACCGTGGGTGGCCGGCGGATGGCCCGAGACGACAGTCAGCTTAATGATGTCCTGCGCCGATGCACCGGCGCTGCCGAAGCCAACGATCAGGCCAACGGCCAGCAGAGCGCGAGAGAGGTTCTTCATGGGCATTCCTCCTGTGTGTGTGCCGCGCCATGTCTCCGCCGCACCCGGCGTAATGGCCGAGCCGGCGGGGGCGCTTATTTTTATTGGGCGACCACGCGATTGCGCAGAACGCCGAGGCCTTCGATCTCCAGTTCGACGATGTCGTTGGGTTTGAGGAAGCGGCCGAGTTCTAGACCGCAGCCGCCGCCGACGGTGCCCGAGCCGAAGAACTCGCCCGCCATCAGCGTTTCCTCGTTCGAGGCGTGTGCGAGGATGTCCTCGAACTTGTGCTGCATCGCGCCGCTGTTGCCGCGCGACCATTCCTCGCCGTTGACGCGGGCGATCATGGTCAGGTCGTACGGGTTTGCGACCTCGTCGGCCGTCACCAGCCACGGCCCCATGGCGTTGCCGGTGTCGAAGTCCTTGCCCTTGGCCGGGCCGAGCTGGCCGGCCATCTCGCGCAGCTGCGCGTCGCGAGCACTGAAATCGTTGAAGATGCAATAGCCGAAGACATAGTCGCGGCCGTCTGCGGCGCGGATATTCTTGCCCGACTTACGGGTGAAGATGCCGAACTCGAGCTCGTAGTCGAACATCTTGCTGTAGCGCGGCCACAACACGTCGGCGCCGGTGCCGACCACGCTGAAGCGATTGCACTTGTAGTAGATCGGCTGCTCGTACCACACCTTCGGCACCTCGATCTTTGCCGGATCGATGCGCTCGGTGCCGATGCCGAACAGATACCGGTTGGCGCGCGCCTGGCGTAGGTGCTGTTCGAAGCAGAGGAAGTCGCGCATCTGCCGGGGCTCCGGCACCGGCGCCAGCAGGCGCACGTCGGCCGCGGCGTGTGCGACCCGCCGCGCGCCGGCCGCGAGCAGCGACCGCGCGTGATCGAGCGCGGTATCGCCCCCGTCGATCAGCGCCATCATGTCGCGCAGGTAGGGCGCGGGGTCCGAGGCGGTGAAGTCGATGACCGCCGCGCCGCCGTCGATCACCGCGCCGATGTGGCGTTCGGCACCCTTGCTGTCGAATGTCACGAGCTTCATCGGTGCCCCCCGGATCGCATGTCGCGTCAGTGCCCGTGGTGATCGGTGCGGCCGCAGCCGCAGCCGCGAACCTGCCGATAGCGCGCCATCTCTTCCCACAGCGTCATGCCTTCGGGGAACTCCTTCATCCCGAATTCGCGGTAGAGCGAGGCGACATTGATGACGGTACGCTCGGCGTCGAGCCAGTCGGCATAAGGATCAAGCGAGATCTCGCAGGCGGCGTCGAAATAGCTGAGCCCCGCGTCGTAGCGCTGGCGCGCCTCGCGCTCGAGATAGACGAGATATTCGCGGAAGGTCCGTATGCCGCTCTTATCGGTGATCGGCCCATGTCCCGGCACCACCACCTCGACGTCCCAGCCGAGAATGCTGTCGCAGGCCTTGATCCAGTTGCCGACGGGGCCCGCCCAGATCACCGGATGGCCGCCGACGAACAAGATGTCCCCGGCGAAGACCGTCTTGTCCTGCGGTACGTAGACCAGCGTGTCGCCGCGCGTATGTGCCGGGCCGACATGCAGTAGCTTGACCGTCTTGTCGCCGACGCGCAGGTCGAGTTCGCCTTCGAAGGTTCGGTTCGGGTAGGTGTAGACGATGTCCTCGAACTGGAAATGCCGCCCCATCAACTCGTAAAACAGCTTGCCGCCGTCGCCGAACTGGGCCCGGTTGCGCACGAGCTCGGCGATGACCGAGGGCGGGCGCAGCCGCATGTCCTCGACCGTCGCCTTCGTTGCGATGATCTGCGCGCCCGCGACGAGTTGGTTGCCGAAGGTGTGGTCGCCGTTGGCGTGCGTGTTGACGAGGCTCTTGATGTTCGCCGCCGCCGGCACGGCGTCGCGCATGGTCGAGAGCATCTCGTGGGTCAGCGGCACGTCGAATAAGGTGTCGACGAGCAGATTCTCCTCACCGTCCACGATCAGGCCGGCATTGCTCCAGCCCCAGCCGCCGTCGGGTTGCAGATAGGCGTAGCAGCCGCGGCCGAGATCGTGCAGACCCTTTGTGAATTGCCACTTGCTCACGTCGCGTTCTCCGCCGAACTGGATTGCTTTCTCTTGCCCGCTCCCGGTCGACGCCGGCGCGAACGTTGCGGCGGCGCCTGGCCAAATCCGGCGACGACGAAGCGGATGGTTTGCTCGATGAGCTCGGCGCGGTCTGCGGCATTTGCGACGCCGCGCGACACACGCTTGAGTCGGTTGTCCTGGCCGCTATCGGAGATGATCGACAGGATCGAGCCGAGCGCCAAGAAATAGCGCCACCAGACGTCATCCTCGCCGAGATGCGGCGCCGCCCTGCGCAACAGCGCCACCGTGCGTCGCGCAATGCCGGAAAAGTACTTGGTGCCAACTTCGCGAGCGAGATCGAGTTTCGCCAGGCGCAGTTGCTGGATGAGATAGATCAGTAGCAGCCGTTGCTGCTCGTCCCCCTCGACATAGGGACGCAGCAGCGCCCGGAAGATCTTTTCGAGCGGCACGGGCTTGCCGCCGGCCTCGCGCTCGAGCTCGTCGTACTCCCTGAACCGGGCTTCGCACACCTTGCTGGCGACGTCCTCCAGTATCTCGTGGGCGAGGCCAAGCTTGGAGCCAAAATGGAAATTGACGGAGCCGAGGCCGATTCCGGCGTCCTTGACGATCTGGCGCAGCGTCGTCCGCTCGATCCCGTGCTTGGCGAAACGCTGGATCGCGGCGCGGACGATTGCGCTGCGCGTTTCGCTGTCGCGTGCGTTGATGACCCGTTTTGAACGCATGTTCAGAACGGTAATGACGCTGGCAACGGGTGTCAACAGCCTATCCCGACCTTGAGCGCGACCGAGATATCAATCAATTTCTTCTTCATGCGACTTTAAAATCTTTATGATTCCTCGAGCGTCGGAATGACCGGCAGCAGGAGAAAAGATTCATGGCGGGGACCGGTGTGTATCGTCGTCGTTCCGCCGAACACGTCTTCAGCACGGTCGGACGGATCGTCATGCAACCACGGGCCTGAGCCGCGGTGATGCGATGTTGCATTGGGGGTCAACGGGCGTGCGAAATCGACCCCTCGAACATCAAGTGCCAGCCGAAATCCAGCTGGCAACACGATGCAGGTCGGCCAGATCTCGACAACAACTTCGTAAACCTGACCCGCCCGTAACGGCTGTTTGTCGTCGTGAGTGTGATAAGGCTGGTGGGGCAAAGACTGTTTTTCGCAGAGCTTGCGGTGCGACGCCCTCAGCCATCCCTGTGCCAAAGGCGTGTGGGGATCGACGGTGCCGGGAAACTCCACTTCAACACCCTCCGGCGAGAAGGCCTGAAACGTGACGAAAAGATCCGCATCGGCCGTTGTCGACGAAATATGGAGCGTTACCGCTAATGGCCCTGTGATCTCCATCTCCTGCGCTAACGGCGCGGAAAAGAAGCGTACGCCTTCACTCATGGCCTGAAACGCCACCGCTTCAATCGCGGTTGGCGGGCTCCAGTCCAGCTGGTTGCCGTTGCCGGTGCCGTTCAAATAGAGCTTGGTCCACGACGTGCGCGCAAGCGGCCAAGAGCTTTCTTTCCGTACCTCATATTCGGTGCTGAATGGACGCCTCAGATTGAGAAGGACTGGCGGCTCATTGTCCCAGCCGTTTTGCTCGCCCTTCAGGAAGTGGTCAAAGAAACGCTTCTGCAGCTGCATGCCGTAATCGAGGTAGAACCACTCCTCATGTCGCCCAGGGTGGCATTCAAGCCACTTTTGCTTCGACGCAGCCTGGGTAAACGCTGAGAAGTTGCCGCGTGGATGCAGGCCAAAGCCAGCCCAGTTGGCGGCGCTCAGGAAAGGCGTGACGACCTTGCTCCAGTCGGGCGAACGGTCGCGGTACCACTGATCGTCCATCTCACGCGCGCGTGTGTTAGCCAAGGTCGCCATTCGATTGGCGAACAGCTCAGCTTCGGTCAGGCGCGACGGCCCGGTGGCCGATTGCTCCAGCCAAGGGTCCGTAGGCCCGTTAGCGTTTCCATGCTGCACTGACAGAATCTGACGCGGATACCATGTCTCCAGAAACTTGTTCGAGAGGATGCCGCCATGCCGGAAGAAATCACGATAGACGTCGGCGGCGCCTTCCCAGGGGATCATAGCAGTCAAGTGGGGTGGCTGTAGCGCGGCCACATGCCATTGGTTGATGGCATAGTAGGATATACCGTTGAGACCGACCTTGCCGGTCGACCACGGTTGAACGCCGGCCCATTCGATGGCGCGGCAATAATCGAGGGTCTCACGCGGTGAGAGAATGTCGAGATAACCGGGCGAACGCCCTGTTCCGCGAGAGTCTACCCTCACCACGGCATAGCCCCACGGCACCCAGATCTCAGGGTCTACCGTCTCCCATGTCAGCCACCGATGCTGCGAGCCTGCCAGCAGGTCGGGATGGGCTTTAGTCAAGAACTCCCAACTTGCCTTATAGTGATCCTGATAGCGCACGCCCTTGCCGTAGGGACCCATGGTCATGACGACCGGTACGGGCGCGTCCGACAACGGGCGATAGATGTCGGCCCGCAAATCTACGCCATCGTCCATGCGAATAGGTACATCGCGCTCTATGATGATATGCGACGCGTCCGTCCGCTTGGCGCCCGGCGTAGAGAGAACGTTCATCGTGGCTGTCTCCGAACGGTTTACTTTGGTGTCACGCCCGAAGACTCGACGATTCGGCCACTCCTTTGCCGGAGACACACCGAGGTCAAACAGATGCTTCCTGTTTCGAACCCCGAGACAACAGCAAAACTGGAGCCATCTTGAAAATAGATATTGTTGATCGCTAGTATGCCTGTCCACTATACCATGGATCGCGCATATGGACCTGATTTCACTGCGCTATTTCGTCCGGACGGCGAAGATGCGCAGTATCTCCCGTGCCGCTGCTGAACTTGGCGTCGTGCAGCCGGCCCTGACACGGCGCATCCAGTTGCTGGAAGAGCAGTTAGGCGTGCCGCTCTTGATGAGACACCGCCGGGGCGTTGAACCAACCGAGGCCGGCTTATTGGTCGTCGAGCGCGCCGAGCTCATTTTACGTTTAACGCAGCAATTGGAGACAGAAGCGCGGTCGAAGGGATTAGAGCCTGCCGGACCAGTCGCATTCGGCTTTCCGCCGTCGATCGGCATCCTCATGGTCGGTAAGCTGCTTTCTCTGTGCGGGGCGCGGTATCCGCGAATAAAGCTCCACCTACAAGAAGACTACACGTCGGAGGTGCAAAACTCCCTGCTTTCCGGCCACCTCGATCTCGGCATCACGTCCTGCGAAGCCCAGCATCCGGATCTCATCCTCGAGCCGCTGTTCAAAGAATCGATGTGGCTGATCGGCAGGAACAAGGACTGGCAGTTTTCTGAAAAGCATGTCGAGCCAGCGCAACTGGATCGTCTGCCTTTGCTGATGGGCAGCTTTATGCGCACGCTTCTTGAGAAGCAGGCTGGACGATTCGGATACAAACTAACCGTGGTCGCCGAAGCCAATTCTTTGTCGCTGGCCCGCGAGGCCCTGCGCGCTGGGGCCGGATATTTCGTCGCGCCGCTTTCCGCGGTCGATGCTGATTTACGCAGCAAGACTTTCGCGGGCGCGCCCATCAATGGCCTCGAAGTCACGAGAGGGCTGTTCTATCACCGTGACCGCCCGCTCACGCGCGCCGGACAGACATTTGCTTCGATGATCCGCACAGAAGTCAACGACCTGTGTGAGCAACATCCTCATTCATTCCGCAAGCTTGAGGCGAACGGGAAAGGCGTCCGGTCGTCATCGACGAGCGCCAACGATGACCGGATCAGAATTAGGGGTTCTGCCTAAGCAGCTTTCACTGCTGGAGGCCGCGTGACGGATTCGGCTGACTCAGACCCCGGTCGGGCCAAGGTCCGGCTGGCGCCGCTGCGGACGCACGAGCTTCATCAATTGCGGCAGAAGCAGGAACGCGAAGCCGCCGAGGATGAGGCAGGTCACCAGCGGGCTGCTGAAGAAAATTCCGAGCGAGCCCTTCGACATCAGCATCGCTTGACGGAATGCATCCTCCGCCTTGTCGCCGATTACGATCGCCAGCACCAGCGGGGCCAGTGGATAAGAAGACTTCTTGAACAGGTAGCCGAGAATGCCGAAGCCGAACATCAGGATCACGTCGAGGTAGGAGTTCGACACCGAATAGGCGCCGACCGTGCATATGATGAAGATCAGCGGCGCGATGATGAAGAAAGGAATGCGCATCAGCGCCGCGAACATCGGCACCGTCAGCAGCACCAGCACAACGGCGACGATGTTGCTGACATACATCGACGCGATCAAACCCCAGACGAAGTCGCGCTGGTCGGTGAACAGCATCGGGCCGGGGTTGAGTCCCCAGATCATCAGGCCGCCCATCATC
>JAHCKF010000509.1 GCA_026125925.1 Pseudolabrys sp. | reverse complement strand
CTGACCTCGGCGGCCACCGCCGCCTTGGCGGGCATTTCGGCGTGCGGGCTCGACAAGGTCACGGTGATCAGCGGCATTGGCGTTCTCCCTTGAATGCGATGGACGCAAGCTAGCGCCGCCGCTATGATTTATAAATCTCATCACTCATGATAACAGTGATAACAATGTCAAATCATTCCCCGGCCCTCGATATCGACGCCGTGCGCGCCTTCGCCCTGATCGCGGAGCTGTCGAGCTTCACCCGCGCCGCGCAGACGGTCGGCATGACGCAGTCGGCGATCAGCCTGAAGCTCAAACGCCTGGAAGACCGCCTTGGCCTCAAGCTGGTGGAGCGCACGCCGCGCTCGGTGAGGCTGACCGAGCACGGCGCTTCGTTCCTGACGCGGGCGCGCGATCTGCTCGCCGCGCACGACCGGGCGCTCGGGCCGGACGAGGCGCCGGCGCGGCGCCTCGTCATCGGTTTCAGCGATCATGTCGCCGGCCCCGACCTGACGCCGCTGATGGCGCGCATGGCCGGCTTCGATCCCGGCCTGCGACTCGACGTCCGCATCGGGCTGTCCGGCGATCTCGTCGATGCGTTCGACGCCGGCAAGCTCGACGCCGTGGTGGTGCGGCGCGAGCGGCACCGGCGCGGCGGCGAAACACTCGCCGAGGACGCTTTCGGCTGGTTCGCCGCGCCCGGCTACCGCCAGCCGCCCGGCGAACCGCTGCGGCTCGCCATGCTCGCGGCGCCCTGCGGCGTGCGCAACCACGCCATCCGCGCGCTCGACAAGGCCAAGGTCGCCTGGGCCGAGGCCTTCACCGGCGGCGGCGTCACCGCAATCGCCGCTGCCGCGGAGGCCGGCCTTGCCATCACGCCACTGGCGCGGCGCATCGCACCGCCGGGGCTGATCGACATCGGCCCCGCTCTCAAGCTGCCGGCGCTCGGCAAATCGAGTGTTGTGCTCTACGCCCGCGCCGCCGATGCACGGACCGGCGCATCGCTGCGCGCGCTTGCCGCGGCCTTCCGCGGCCTCAGCGGGCGCGGGGTATCCCGCTGAATTGACGCATGGCATCCATGCCGCCGGCTCGATGAGCAAAGGAAACGACGGCGTCAGCCGTTGCTTGTCCGGAGACATGAATTTCCGGAGCCCGCCGTCATGCTCAAACAATGGCTGTTGCGCCTGCACCGCTGGATCGCGTTGGTCCTCTCGATACCATTTGCCGTCGTCATCATGACCGGGCTGATCCTGTCCTTCGAGCCGATGGTGCTGGGCTTGAAGCATCCGGCGGTCACGACCGAAGCGATTACCGCCGCGCTCGCCAGGCATGATCCGGACGCCAAAGCGCGCTCCATCTCCATCCGCTCTTATGACGGCACGCTGTCGATCGGCGGCGCACAGCGCGGACAACAGACCGCCATCGACCTTGCCACAAACGAGCGCACCGCCGCGGCCGTCGTCCTGGCTTCGACCTTCGGCACGGCGCGGCGCCTCCACGAGCATTTCATCTACGACCTGCGCTGGGTCGTCACCGTCTCGACCATCGGCATGCTGGCCATGATCGTACTCGGCGTGCTGATGGGCTGGCCGCGCATCCGCAACAGCGTATCGGGCTGGCACAAGGC
>JAHCKF010000508.1 GCA_026125925.1 Pseudolabrys sp. | reverse complement strand
GTCGAAAGGACAGATCCATGAAGAAGCAACTGCAACACATCGCCGTCGCCGCGCTGGTCAGCGCCGTTCTTGCCTCGGCGAGCTGGGCGCAATCCGCGCTGATCGACGGCACGGTGACCAAGGTCGATGCGGCGGCGAGCAAGATCACCATCAAGCACGGGCCGATCAAGAAATTCGACATGGACGAAGGCATGACCATGGTCTTCACCGCCAAGGACAAAAGCCTGCTCGGCAAGGTGAAGGCCGGTGACAAGGTCAAGTTCGACGCCGACAACGTCAACGGCCAGTTCATCGTCACCGCGATCGAAAAAGCCAAATAATCCGGGCTTGCCGTCGCCGCCGGGCGCACTTACAAGGCTCGGCGGCGACGATTTTGTCGGATTATTGAGGAGTTTCGATCCATGCGACCCAGCCAGCGCCAGCCCGATGAAATGCGCGCCGTGTCGCTGGAGCGCAGCGTCGTCAAATACGCCGAAGGCTCCTGCTTCGTGAAATTCGGCGAAACCCATGTGCTGGTCACGGCCAGCCTGGAAGAGCGCCTGCCACCGTGGCTCAAGGGTCAGGGCAAGGGCTGGGTGACGGCCGAATACGGCATGCTGCCGCGCGCCACCCATAGTCGCACCCGCCGCGAAGCCGCCTCCGGCAAGCAGGGCGGCCGCACCGTGGAAATCCAGCGTCTGATCGGCCGCTCGGTGCGCACCATCGTCGATCTGCAGGCGCTCGGCGAACGCCAGATCACCATCGACTGCGACGTCATCCAGGCCGACGGCGGCACCCGCACCGCCTCGATCACCGGCGCCTGGGTGGCGCTGGCCGACTGCCTCAACTGGATGAAGTCGCGCGACATGATCAAGCAACCGGTGCTGCGCGACCACCTCGCGGCGGTCTCCTGCGGCGTCTACCGCAACGTCGCCGTGCTCGATCTCGACTATGCAGAGGACTCCGAAGCCGAGACCGACGCCAATTTCGTCATGACCGGTACCGGCAACATCGTGGAACTCCAGGCCACCGCCGAGAAGACGCCGTTCAGCGAAGACGAGTTCAACGCGCTGCTCGGGCTCGCGCGCAAGGGCATCGCCCGCCTCGTCGACCTGCAGAAGCTGGCGGTGACGTGAGCGCGCCAGCGACCTCGCGCGACGGAACGGCGGCGCATCGGCAACTGACCGGCCGCGTCGTCATCGCCACGCACAATTCCGGCAAGCTCGTCGAGATGCGCGACCTGCTCGCGCCTTACGGCGTATCGGTCGTCTCGGCCGGCGAGTTGAAGCTCGCGGAACCGGAGGAAACCGGTACCACCTTCCGCGCCAATGCCCGCATCAAGGCGGACGCCGCCGCGCGGGCGACCGGCCTGCCCGCCTTCGCCGACGACTCAGGTATTGTCGTCGATGCGCTCGACGGCGCGCCCGGCATCTATTCGGCGCGCTGGGGCGGCCCCAACAAGGATTTTCAGTTCGCGATGCGCACCATCGAGGACAAGCTTCAGGCGCTGAAGACCGATAACCGCCGGGCGCATTTCGTCTCGGCGCTGTGCATCGCCTGGCCCGACGGGCATCTGGAGGAAGTCGAGGCACAGGTCGACGGCGTGCTGGTGTGGCCGCCGCGCGGCACGCAGGGTTTCGGCTAC
>JAHCKF010000507.1 GCA_026125925.1 Pseudolabrys sp. | reverse complement strand
TCGATCAGGCTGGCGACGGTCGCCGCCGCTTCAGGCCATCCGATCGCGACCGCGAAACCGCACATTCAAAATTCCCCGTCATCCCACAAGGATGCCCATTGGGCGCCGCTTGAATCGGCCGCCATTTAGAATGCGTTTACCCTAGGCGGACGTCAGTTAACTGCCGATTAACCCGGCGCTTAACCGGTTTGCTCGGAGGCCCCGGCGACGGAGAACTCACAGCGATCAATCGGAGGCTGGCGGTATCCAAAGGTTAATGATAGGTAAGCGCCGGGTGGTTGAGCAGATCATGCGTTTCGGTTGGCGCAAAATCGTATCGGTACTGGCGATCTACGCGATCGCGCTGAATACGATTCTGTGGGCGGCACTCGCTCCGGTGCCGGTCGGCGCCTCGTTCGATCCCCTCACCGCCATCTGCCACAGCGTCGTCGATCAGGCCCCAGGCGCGGATCAGGCGCCGGCCGGACAGCCGGCCAAGCCCAGCAAGGCCTGCGACCATTGCAGCCTGTGCAGCACCACGCCGGCTTCGTTCAGCGCGGCCGATGCGGTGCTGGCCAGCATTCTCGAACCCGGCCGGTTGCTGCGCGTGCTGCGCCCGGCCGACGCCGCGCGGGCGGCCGGCGTCGTCTTCCATCAGCATTCGCCGCGAGGTCCTCCGCTGAGCGCGTGACGTCGTTGCGGCCTTCGCGCCGCATTTCATCATCGCTCATCGAACAGGACACTCCTCATGACCAACATCCGTTGGCGCGGCCGCATGCCGACCTGCGCGCTCGCCGCTCTCTTCTCGCTCGCCGCCTTCTCCGCCTCCGCCCACGTCACCCTCGACAAAAAAGAGGTGCCGGTCGGCTCGTTCTACAAGGCGGTGCTCACCGTGCCGCATGGCTGCGACGGCTCGCCGACCGTCAAGATCGCGGTGCAGATCCCCGAAGGCGTCATCTCGGTGAAACCGAAGGTGAAGGCCGGCTGGGCCATCGAGGTCAAGCGCGGCGACTACGCTCAGCCCTACAGCTTTCTGCACGGCGCCAAGATGACGCAAGGGCCGAAAGAAGTGATCTGGTCCGGCGGCAATCTGCCGGACGCCTACTACGATGAGTTCGGCTTGCAGACCTTCATCGCCGGCGAGCTCAAGCCCGGCGCGACGCTTTATTTCCCGGTGGTGCAGACCTGCGAGAAAGGCGAGCATCGCTGGGTCCAGATTCCGTCGGCCGACAAGCCCGGAGCGCATCTCGACGAGCCGGCGCCGGCCATCAAGCTGATCCCTGCCGCAGCGAAAGGACACTGATCATGCGCAACGTCACACGGATGATGATGGCGGCCGGAGTCGCTCTCGCGCTGCTGCCCGCGGCCGCGCTGGCCCATGCGCATCTCGATCACGCGCAGCCCGCCGCCGGCGCCAAACTCACGCAGGCGCCACGCGAAGTGTCGCTGTGGTTCACCGAAGCGGTCGAGCCGAAGTTCTCCTCGATCGTGGTGCAGGATGCCAAGGGCGCTGCGGTGCAGGACGGCAAGGCGCAAGGCGCCACCGACAACACCGCGGTGCTGAAGGTGAAGCTCAAGACCCTGACGGCCGGCACCTACAAGGTGAATTGGAAGGTGCTGTCGGTGGACACCCACCGCACCCAAGGGAGCTT
>JAHCKF010000506.1 GCA_026125925.1 Pseudolabrys sp. | reverse complement strand
TCAATGGTCGCTACATGCCGCACCGCGACGCGCGGGTGCATATCGAGGACCGCGGCTATCAGTTCGCCGACGCGGTCTACGAGGTGATCGGCATCGCCGATGGCCGCTTCCTCGACGAGGACCCGCATCTCGATCGTCTCGGTCGTTCGCTCAACGAGCTGCGTATCGCCTGGCCGATCGAGCGCAAGGCGCTGAAGTTCGTGTTGCGCGAGGTGGCGCGGCGCAATCTCGTGCGCCATGGCCTGGTCTACTTCCAGGTGTCGCGCGGCGTGGCGCGGCGCGACTACGGCTTTCCCAAGGATACCAGGCCGGCGCTGGTCGTCACATCCCGGCATACGCCGGCACCGTCGCCTGATACCGGCCCCGGCGTCGCCGTGATCACCACGCCCGACCTGCGCTGGAAGCGCGTCGACATCAAGACCACCGGCCTGCTGGGCGGCGCGCTGGGCAAGCAGCAGGCGCGCGAGAACGGCGCCTTCGAGGCCTGGCAGGTCGACGAGAACGGCTTAGTTACCGAAGGCACGTCGAGCAACGCCTGGATCGTCACATCGGGCGGCGAGCTGGTGACGCGGCCGCTGGGCAACGACATCCTCGCCGGCATCACGCGCGGCACCGTGGCCCGGGTCGCCGCCGCGCTGCAGCTCAAGCTGACCGAACGCCCGTTCACCGTCGCCGAGGCGCAGCAGGCACGCGAGGCGTTCATGACCAGCGCCACCTCCTTCGTCACGCCGATCGTCAGGATCGACGGCAAGGCGGTGGGCGAGGGCAGGCCCGGCGATACCGCACGCCGCCTGCGCGCGGAGTATTTCCGCGTCGTGTCGGAGGCACCGTCATTCCTGTGAGCGACGCGCCCCCGCCGCCGCGCGCGGTGATCTTCGACTGGGACAACACGCTGGTCGACACCTGGCCGACCATCACGCGCTGCTACAACTCGGTCTTCACCGCCTTCGACATGGTCCATTGGACCGAGGACGAGACACGCTCGCGCGCCCACGGCTCGCTGCGCGACGTCTTTCCGAAGCTCTTCGGCGAGCGCTGGGAGGAGGCGCGCGAGATCTTCTTCGGCACGTTCAACGCCTGCCACCTGGCGGCATTGCGGCCGCTCGACGGCGCCCCCGAGCTGCTGCGCGAACTGGTCGCACGCGGTCTCTACCTCGCCGTCGTCAGCAACAAGACCGGTCCCGCGCTGCGCGCCGAGGTTGGCCATCTCGGCTGGGACGGTCTGTTCGCGCGGGTGGTCGGCGCCACGGATGCGCCGCGCGACAAACCGGCACCCGACCCGGTCACCATCGCGTTATCCGGCGCCGGATTGCGGCCGGAAGATCCTGTCTGGTTCGTCGGCGATACCGTCGTGGACCTGCAATGTGCCCATGCGACAGGCTGCGTGCCGGTGCTGGTTCGTGCGCAGGAGCCCGGTCCCGGGGAGTTTCTGGAATACCCGCCCCGGCTTTATGCACGCAACGTTCATGCGCTGCGGGCGTTGATGTGAGGGGTTTCCGGGACTATATCTCCCTCGAGTAGGCGGCACGCGGCTTGCGTGTGTTCTCGTGCCGCGTGATCCCGGATGCCATGAGGGTGTTCGGCAACAGCCACCAAAGGGGGCCAAGAACGTGTCGGAAAAAGCACAGAACGTTCAGGACGTGTTCCTGAACCACATCCGC
>JAHCKF010000505.1 GCA_026125925.1 Pseudolabrys sp. | reverse complement strand
CCGGTGAGGAAGGTGTTGGTCTGCGAGGTGCGCTTGATGTACTCGGCCCATTCCGGCGTTTCCTGGACCTTCTTCATGACGTCGACATAGAACGCCGCCTGCTCCGGCGTCACCTTGCCGGGCAGCCAGACGGTGCGCGGCTGCTGATAGACCGGGATGTTGATGCCCTGCTCGACGCAGGTCGGGATGTCGGACCAGCCCTCCGTCGCCGTCACCTTGTCGGTGTTGGTCAGGCGCTTGGAACTGAACACGCAGATCGGGTGCTGTGTGCCGCCACGCCACTGGCCGACGCTTTCGCTCGGGTTGTTGACGTGCGAGTCGATATGGCCGCCGGCGAGTTGTACCGCGGCCTCGCCGCCCGACTTGAAGGGGATGTAGGTGATCTTCACATTGCCGATTTTCTCGATCATGCGCGTCAACACCTCGTCGGTGTCCTTGGACTGCGCGCCGCCCATCTTCAGATCGCCGGATTTGGCGGCCTTGAGATAGTCACCGGCCGTCTTCCACGGCGAATCTTGCTTCACCCAGATAAGGAACTCGTCCTGCGCCATCGCCGCGATCGGCGTCAGGTCGGTGTAGTTGAACGCCACCTTCGACACCATCGGCTGCTGCCAGGCGTTCGAGGTACCGAAGATCACCTTGTGGGGGTCGCCGGCCATCGCCTTGCCGTAGGTGTAGCCCTCGGCACCGCTGCCGCCGCCCTTGTTCACCACTACGATCGGCTTATCGATGAACTTGTACTTGGTGATGATGCCCTGGACCGTGCGAGCAATGATGTCGGTGCCGCCGCCGGGGCCGGCGGTGGCGATGAACTCGATCGGCTTGGTCGGCTTCCACTCGGCAAGCGCCGGCGGCGCCGCAAGCACGGCAAAGGCCGCGCCGGAAAGCATGAGCAATTTGGCAAACGATCGCATAATTTCCTCCTGGTGATGTTTTTATTGTCGGCGTATTCTAGGCGACGCGTTGTCGCGTCTTGTCTTCCGGCGCCGCGACGATGGCGCCCTCCTCCTCGAGTTGTCTGATCTCCTGTTCGTCGAAGCCGTACTCGCGCAGCACCTCGCGCGTATGCTGGCCGTAGAGCGGCGCACCAGAGCGAACCTTGCCCGGCGTCTCGGAAAACTTGATCGGCAGGCCCATCGTCTTGACCGGGCCGAGCGTGGCGTGCTCGACCTCGACCACCATGTCGCGCGCCAGCGTCTGCGGGTCGGACAGCGCCTGCAGCATGTTCATCACCGGGCCGCACGGCACGCCGCGCTTGTCGAGTTCATCGAGCCAGTATTGTGCCGGCTTTTCGCGGTAGCGTTTGCTCAGTTCGGCTTCGAGCTCCTTGAGATGCGCCATGCGGTCGGCGCCGGTGGAGAAACGCTCGTCTTGGGCAAGTTCGCTCAGGCCCATCGCTTCGAGCATCAGGCCCCAGTGCTTCTGGTTGGCGCCGCCAACAACGATCCAGCCGTCGGACGCCTCGAAGGCCTGATACGGCGCGTTGAGCGGATGCGCCGAGCCCATGGCCTTCGGCGCGACGCCGGTCGCCAGCGCGATCGCCGACTGCCAGTAGGTCTGCACCAGCGCCGCTTCATAAAGCGAGGTTTCGACCCACTGTCCCTTCCCGGTCTTCAGCTTGTTGGTGTAGGCAGCGAGAATGCCGAGCGCGGCAAGGATGCCGGCGGTGATGTCGGACAAGGGCGCA
>JAHCKF010000504.1 GCA_026125925.1 Pseudolabrys sp. | reverse complement strand
GGCGTGCCGATCAGTCACCTCGGCGACATGCGGGCGCTGTTCGATCAGATTCCGCTCGGCTCGATGAACACCTCGATGACCATCAACGCCACCGCAGCGTGGCTGATGGCGCTCTACATCGCCGTCGCGGATGAGACGGGCGCGCCGCGCGCGGCGCTCACCGGCACGATCCAGAACGACATCATCAAGGAATACCTGTCGCGCGGCACTTACGTGTTTCCGCCGAAGCCGTCGCTGCGCCTGATCAAGGATGTCGCCATCTTCACCACCTCGGAATTGCCGAAGTGGAATCCGATGAACATCTGCTCCTACCATTTGCAGGAAGCCGGCGCGACGCCGGTGCAGGAGCTGGCTTACGCGCTCGCCACCGCCATCGCCGTGCTCGACACCGTGAAGAACTCCGGCGAAGTCGATCAGACCAAGTTCGGCGAGGTCGTCGGCCGCATCTCGTTCTTCGTCAATGCCGGGCTGCGCTTCGTCACCGAAGTCTGCAAGATGCGCGCCTTCACCGAATTGTGGGACGAGATCACGCGCGAGCGCTATGGCGTCACCGACCCCAAGCAGCGGCTGTTCCGCTACGGCGTGCAGGTGAATTCGCTCGGCCTCACCGAGCCGCAGCCGGAAAACAATGTCGCCCGCATTCTCATCGAGATGCTGGCGGTGACCTTGTCGAAGAACGCGCGCGCCCGCGCCGTGCAATTGCCTGCCTGGAACGAGGCGCTCGGCCTGCCGCGGCCGTGGGACCAGCAATGGTCGCTGCGCATGCAGCAGATTCTCGCTTACGAGACCGACCTTCTCGAATATGGCGACATCTTCGACGGCTCGTCGGAAATCACCCGCAAGGTCGAGGCGCTGAAGACCGAAGCGCGCGAAGAGCTCAAGCGCATTGAGGACATGGGCGGCGCAGTGGCCGCCGTCGAGACCGGCTACATGAAGCAGCGGCTGGTCGAGTCCAACACCGCGCGGCTGGAAGCCATCGAGCGCGGCGAGCAGGTCGTGGTCGGCGTCAACAAATATCTCGAAACCGAGCCGTCGCCGCTCACGGGCGGCATCGCCTCGATCATGACCGTCTCCGAAGAAGCCGAACATGGCCAGATCGAACGGCTGAAGGCTTGGCGCGCACAGCGCGACAACGGACAAGTCGCCGAGGCGCTGGCCGCGCTCAAGCGCGCCGCGACCGAGGGCAGCAACATCATGCCGCCGTCGATCGCCTGCGCCAAAGCCGGCGTCACCACCGGCGAATGGGGCTGGACCCTGCGCGAGGCTTTTGGCGAGTATCGCGCGCCGACCGGCGTCGGCAACGCCATGCGCAACGACGTCGACGGGCTCGACGACATCCGCGCCGACGTCGATCGCATCTCGAAGATGCTCGGCCGGCGCATGACGTTCCTGGTCGGCAAGCCCGGGCTCGACGGCCACTCCAACGGCGCCGAGCAGATCGCCGTACGCGCCCGCGATGCCGGCATGCAGGTCGTTTACGAAGGCATCCGGCTGACGCCGGAAGAAATCGTCGATATGGCGAAGAAGGAAAAGGCCCATGTCATCGGCCTGTCCGTGCTGTCGGGCAGCCACATGCCGTTGGTCGAGGACGTCGTCGGTCGCATGAAGAAGGAAGGCCTCGACATTCCCGTGGTGGTCGGCGGCATCATCCCGCCGGAAGACGCGGCCGAACTGGAAAAAGCCGGTGTGGCGGCGG
>JAHCKF010000503.1 GCA_026125925.1 Pseudolabrys sp. | reverse complement strand
CAGGGTCTGCGCCTCCTCGCCTTCTCCGCCCGGACGGAACAGCGCCTGCGCTTCGACGCTGTCCTTGTCGATGCGGCGCGCGGCGACGAAGTGATAGAGGTTGGCAGCGTATTCCGTACCGACATCGTGCGTTTCGAACACGCGGCCGTCGCCGGGCGCGGTGGTGGCGACATGCGGGTTCCGCGGGCTCGCCGGCGCATTGCAATCGAGCGCCCAGTTGCCGAGCAGGTTCAATTCGCGGAACACCGGCTCGGCGGTGAAGGACGGCTGCGCCAGTTCGGCATTGTCAGGCCCCGGATCGGTGGCCGCGACGGCCGGCATGACGGACAGCGCGGCAATGAAGGCCCACGCCGCGATACGCTGCAACAACAAGCTTCTGCTCCCGCTCCCATGCCCTTTCACACCATAGCAACGGGTCCGCGCGCGGCAATCTGCGATAGGTCAAAGTCGCAGGTTTTTTGTGCGGCGCGTGTACGGCGGCTCAGATCAGGCCGTAGCGCGGCACGGTGCGCAGGTAACGCACATAAGGCTCGCCGAACTTCGCGGTGAGATAGCGCTCCTCGCGCAGGACCACGCCGAAGTGCAGGACCACCGCGGTGACGGCCGTCATCACCACCATCCAGTCCGACGCCAGCAGGATGGCGAGGCCGAGCAAGGCGACGAAGCCGCCGACATACATCGGGTTGCGCATATAGGCGAAGACGCCGGTCGTCACGACCGCGCTCGACGGCCGCCACGGCCGCACTTCGGTGCCGGCGGCACGGAAAGCGCGCTCGGCAAAGGTCGCCAGCGCGACGCCGGCGGCCATGAGTTCGACGCCGAGCAGGATCCGCGTCCCCCACGACAGCATGACGCTGAGCATGTAGGCCGGCAGCAGCCAGTCGAGCAGCAGGCCGAGCAGCACCGCGAGCAGCAGCAGTGCCGGCGGCGGCGCGATGACGCCGGCGACGTCGGCCGTGGCTGGGTTGTCAGGTGCTGAGAAATTCAGCCATCGCGGCATTGACGGGCTCCGGCTTTTCGATGGTGGAGAGGTGCCCGCAGTCCGGCACGACGGTGAGCTTGGCGTTCGGAATGCCGGCGGCGATTTCCCTGGCCAGATCCGGCGGCGTCAGCTCATCGCCGTCGCCGACGATCACCAAAGTCGGACACTTGATCGCGCCGAGCAGCGGCCGCGAATCCGGCCGCCCCATGATGGCCCGCTCCTGCTTCACGAAGGCCTCGACCCCGGTGTCGCGCGCCATGGCCCGCACGATACCTTTCAACCGTTCGTCGCCGCCGTGGTTCCGGTGCAGGAACTTGGGCGTCAGCGTCTCGACGATGTCCATGAGCTTGCCGTCCTCGGCCATGGCGATGAACTTCTCGCGCGCCGCGCTCTGCTCGGGCGTGTCCGGCCGCGCCGAGGTGTCGAGCAGCACCAGCTTTCCGATCCGCTCCGGCGCCAGGCGCAGCATGGCGAAGGCGATGTAGCCGCCCATCGACAGGCCGGCGAGCGCGAATTTGGGCGGCGCGTCGGCCAGGATGCGGGCCGCGATGGCCGCCACGTCGGGGTCGCGGCGGTGGTCGGCGACCGTCACGGGCCCGCCCGGCCACAGCGCCTCGACCTGCGGGGCGTAGAGCCTGGCGCTGCACAGCAGCCCCGGAACGAGGACCAATGGTAAGGATGATGGCATTTTCGACCTCCAGAACCTCGAAAAACGCAG
>JAHCKF010000502.1 GCA_026125925.1 Pseudolabrys sp. | reverse complement strand
CATGCAGCGTCAGGCCGGTTCGGCGCCGAAGCCGCGGGCGGTGAAAAGCCCGCCGGTGGCGCCTTCTGCCGTGCCGGACGAAACCGCGGCGGCCAAAAGCACTGACGCTCCGGCCGCTTCCGAAGTCCGCTGACACCTCAGCGGCGCGGCGCGCCCGGCGGCGCCATCTCGAGCACGTTCATCTTCATGCCGTTCGGCATGATGACGTCGCCCGGCTTCTGCCCGGCCGCGCAAGGTCCGAGCCATTTCGCCGCGATCTTCATGTGGTTCTTGCCGCCGTCGGGCATTGGCGGCCCGCCCTCGCGCGTCGACTGGACGTCCATGGCATAAGCGCTGTCGAAACTGCCGGTGACTACGGTATGCGACGTCACGGTGGCCGGGCCGAACTTGCACACGGAATCGATGGTCATGACCCCGCCGGCGTTCGACACGTCCTGTTTGGCGCAGGCTTCCTTGCTGGCACCGCCATAGGCCTGGTTCATCAGCTTGTCGGTCGCCGGATCGATGCACTGCTTCATCGTCTGGCCCGGCAGGCCGGTGCCGACAAAGTCCATCTTCAGTTCCCACAATCCCGCCTTGCGGGCCGGCATGTCGAGGGCCAGTGCAGGCGTGGCGGCAAGGACCGCGATGGCGACGGCGGACAGTTGGCGCATGCTCGATCTCCGAACGATGGAATGGTTCGGAGACTATGCCGCGGTCCAAGCGAGCGGCGTGACGGCCATCACATGGCCGGCGTTCAGAGGAGTGCGATATTTCCGTTCGCCAGCGGCGGGGCGTCGTCGACGTCGATCACATGGCCCAGCACCTGCTCGGCGGCATCGAAGCTGTCCATCAACGATACGTTTTCGATCAGCTTGCCGTCCAGGAAGCGGAAGAAGTTGGCGATGCGGTAGCTGATGGTGCGGCCGTCGGCCCGCAGTTGCGCCGTCAGGCGCGTCAGCGCCGCGCCTTGGTTGCCCTGCACGAGGAACTGCTCGCGCGCGATGTGGGTGATGCCGAGGACATTGCGCGCCCGGCGCGCCATCACGTCGATGACGGCGGCCTTGCCGTGATGGACGCCGCAATAGGGAATCACGTCGATCGGGCCGCTGATCGTCCAGCGCACGTCGTCGTGCAGGTACTGGGCAAAGACCTCGGTATCGCGCGCCGCAAAGGCATTGAAATAGGCTTCGATGAAGGCGCGATCGACGACCGGTCCCGAGGCGTCAGGCTTCAGCGTCATAGGAACACCAGATCGTCGAGCGCTGGCGGCGTTGCGCCAGGCGGCGTGAGCGCGCCATCGCGCGGCAGCGCGTGGCCGAGGACCTGTTCGGCCGCGTTGAAGGTGTCGATGATGGTGGTGGTCTCAATCACCTTGCCATCCATGAAACGGAAAAAGTGCGCGAACCGGTAGGTAATGACCCGGCCGTCGGCGCGGCGCTGCGCCGTCTGGAAATTCAGGGCCGCCGCGCGATCGCCGTCGATGACCAGCGACTCGCGCACCAGCTTGATGTCGGTGAATACGGTCGGAAGCGTCTTGGTGGCGAGTTCCAGGACCTGGGCCTTGCCGTGATGGGTGCCGCAGAACCTCAAAACGTCGATCGGGCCGCGCGTCGTCCAGCGGACGTCGTCATGAACCAGCGCGGCAAGCTTCTCGCCGTCGGGTTTGACGAAGGCGTCGTAGAACGCGTCCACCACCTCTTTGGTGACGGTATAGGGCATCGGG
>JAHCKF010000501.1 GCA_026125925.1 Pseudolabrys sp. | reverse complement strand
GCCTCCAAGAAGACGGTCGAGCTGACGCGCAATTCGACCACGCAGCGCATGCGCGGCAGCGTGCCGCTGAACTATCCGTTGCAGCCCGGCGACACCATCGTCGTCAAGGAACGCTGGTTCTGACGCTCCGGCTTCTTCACGCCATGTGCTTGGCGAAGAATTCGTAGGTCCGCTTCCACGCCAGATCCGACGCATCCTGACGGAACGACGGCCGCTCGTCGCAAGCGAAGCCGTGCGGCGCGCCGGGATAGGTGTAGATCTCCGCCGGACGCTGCTTCTGCTTGATCTCCTCGACCACGGTCATGGGGATGCCCTGGTCCTCTTCGCCGAAGTGCATCTGCATCGGGCACTTCGGCTTTTCGCTGGCGAATTTGGCGATGGCGCCGCCGTAGAACGACACACCGGCGGCAAAGCCGGGAATGCGGCAAGCGGCGAGGAAGGAGGCGGTGCCGCCCATGCAGAAGCCGATGACGCCGAGCGGGCCGACGCTGCGGACGTTGGCTTGCGCCGCCGCCATGTCGAGCACCATGTGGTCCCAGTTGATGTTGCCGAGATAGCTGCGCGCATGCGCGACTTCGTCGGGCGAATAACCGCATTCGAAATCGCGCACGAAGCGATCGAACACGGCCGGCGCGATCGCGGCATAGCCCTGCTCGGCGAGCCGGTCGCAGACCGCGCGGATATGGTGATTGACGCCGAAGATTTCCTGAATGACGACGACGCCACCCTTCGCCTTGCCGGCGGGATCGGCGCGATAGGCTCCGAGCGTGTGCTTGTCGCTGGTGGTGAGTGTCAGCTTCGTGCCCATGGGGAACCTCCGTCGTCTGTGGCGTTGCGGCGCGCCTTTTAGCACAAGCCGGCAGCTACGACACGGTCATGGCCGGGCTCGATGGCAGGCTTCAGCCAAACAGCGGCGCGATCAGCTCATACGACCGCTTCCGCGCCTCGTGGTCGTAGATCATGGTCGTGACCATGACTTCGTCGGCTTGCGTCGCCGCGATCAGGGGCTCGAGCCGCGCCTTCACTGTGGCCGGCGAGCCGACCGACAGCTTGGTGCGGTTCTGCGCCATGCGCGCCCGATCGGCCGGCGAATAGTCATAAGCGAGCGCCTCCTCCGGCGACGCCAGCGGCAGATATTCGCCTTTGGCGCGGCGCACGAAATTGAGATCGACCGTGGACGTCAGCCGGTCGGCTTCGGCGTCGGTGTCGGCGCAGACCACATGCGTGCCGAGAATGGCATAAGGCGTCTGATGCGACGCCGACGGCCGGAAGCTCGCCCGATAGATACGCATCGCTTCGTCGGCCGGGAAGGTCGCGAAGTGGTGAGCAAAGGCGAAGGCCGCGCCGATCTGCCCGGCGAGTTGCGCGCTGTAGTCGGACGAGCCGAGCAGGAAGATCGGCGGCAGCTTCACATCCGCCGGCATGGCGTGGACCTTGCTGAACGGATGGCCTTCCGGAAATTGGCGGGTCTCCAGCGCCATCAGTTCGGAGAAGCGATCGAGGAAATCGTCCTCCTCGCTGATGCCCTGACGGCGGCGCAGCGCATACGACGTGACCTGGTCGGTGCCCGGCGCGCGGCCGAGGCCGAGATCGATGCGATCGGGGAACAGCGCCTCCAGCACCTTGAAGCGCTCCGCCACGGTGAGCGGCGCGTGATTGGGCAGCATGACGCCGCCGGAACCGACGCGGATGCGGCTCGTCACCGCGGCGATCTGT
>JAHCKF010000500.1 GCA_026125925.1 Pseudolabrys sp. | reverse complement strand
CTCGAGCTGATACGGCTTCTCTTTGCGCACGTCCTCGATCCACGGCCGGTAATGCGCCAGCGGACCTTCGGCCATCGCGGTGTCGAGGAGCTTGTCATCAACGCGGTTTAATTCGAGATCGAAGAACAGGAGATGCGAATAGGCGGTGGTAATGCGCTCGTTCATGTCGCCGTAGAACTTGGCGATCTCCGCATCGGTCGAGTTGCCGGCATGCAGCAGGCCGGCATAGGAGCCAATGCGGCCGAGCACGTCGCCGATCTTCTCGTAGCGCTTCACCGCCTCGCAGAGCTGCTCGCTGGCGCCGGGCTGCGCCGCGATAGCGCCGAGCTTGCCTTTGTACAGCTCCTCGAAGGCGATGCATTCGCCGTCGATCCAGGAAAGGTCCTGCTTGAGCGCCGTGCTCTCGATGCCGGGATAGAGATCGTTCAAATTCCAGTCCGGCAGATCGCCGAGCTTCGGCAGCGCGGCCAAGCGCGCTTTGGCGGCCGGCTTTTGCGCCGGTCTCGCCTTGGCTTTCGGCTTCACGGACTTGCGGGCGGCGGATTTCTTTTTGAGCGCGGTTCTGGCCATTTTGGAAGATACGTTTCGTTAGGGAAAAGAAATCGGGTGGAACCGGGCATCCGGCCCGAATTATCTAAGCTTTCCCGCATGGCGACGCGATGGCAACGGGTAAGATTTTTCCCTCTTTTTCACCTTATCGGGAGCCCGCCCCGAGGCCTCTACCCCGTTTAAGAGCCCCTTAAGGGCGCCTCCCGATACTGCGCCAAATCGGCACAGCCAGAAACGCGAATGCGCGTCGGCCGCCGTTTGGGGACGTGTCATGTCGCAAGTTGTGTTGGTCGTCGACGACGATCCGGTTCAGCGTCGTCTGCTTGAAGCCATGGTCGAGCGGTTCGGCTATCGCCCGCTCACCGCCGATGGCGGCGACGCCGCGCTGGCGCTGCTGCTCGGAGATACACCGGCGGCGGTCGATTGCGTCATCCTCGATCTCGTCATGCCCGATCTCGACGGCCTCGGCGTCATGTCACGCCTGCGTCAGGCCGGCCTCGACATTCCCGTCATCGTACAGACCGCGCATGGCGGCATCGACAACGTCGTCTCGGCCATGCGCGCCGGCGCCACCGATTTCGTCGTCAAACCGGCGAGCCCGGAGCGCCTCGAGGTGTCGCTGCGCAACGCGCTGGCCGCCAAGGCGCTGGCCGGCGAACTGTCGCGCGTCAAGCGCAGCCGCGACGGCACCTTGAGCCTCGACGATGTCATCACCCGCTCGCCGGCCATGACGCCAGTGATCAAGTCGGCGGAGAAGACTGCAGCGTCCGACATACCGGTGTTGCTCGAAGGCGAGAGCGGCGTCGGCAAGGAATTGATGGCGCGCGCCATCCACGGTTCGAGCACGCGTCGCGCCAGACCCTTCGTCGCGGTCAACTGCGGCGCCTTGCCCGAGAACCTGGTCGAATCCATTTTGTTCGGTCACGAGAAGGGCGCCTTCACCGGCGCCACTGAAAAACACACCGGCAAGTTCGTCGAAGCCGATGGCGGCACGCTGTTCCTCGACGAGGTCGGCGAACTGCCACCGGCCGCGCAGGTCAAGCTGCTGCGGGCGCTACAGGAGAATGAAGTCGAGCCGGTCGGCGGTCGCAAGGCCGTCAAGGTCGATGTCCGGATCATTTCCGCGACCAACCGCGACCTCATCGCCGAGGTAAAAGCCGGCCGCTTCC
>JAHCKF010000050.1 GCA_026125925.1 Pseudolabrys sp. | reverse complement strand
ACGGCCGATGAAATTGACGCGCAGGTCGTCGGTGAGCTGCGCGCCGAGCCGGGTCGCATAGCTCATGTTGTCGTAGGAATTCGGATTGGCCGCCTGCCCCGGCGGCAGTACGTAGCTCGGCGTCACGTTGATCATGGTCGAGCGCAGATGCGTGACGTTGAAGGCGTAATCAATGCGGTCCTTCGAGCCGCTGACCGCGGCCGACTGGTTGAAGGTGCCGAGCGACCCGCCTTCGAGAGTCGCCGTCGCCTTGGCCGGGCCCTGGCCGCGCTTGGTGGTGATCGAGATGACGCCGCCGATGGCGTTGGCGCCGTACAGGCTGCTCTGCGGCCCGCGCAGCACCTCGACGCGGTCGATGTCGCTGGTGACGATATGGGCGAGATCGACGGCGCCGTTCGGCGTGCTCGGATCGGAAATGTCGATGCCGTCGAGCAGCACCTTGACGTGCTGGGCGGCGGTGCCGCGCATGAAGATCGCGGTCTGGCCGCCGGGACCGCCGGTCTGCACGACATTGACCCCGGGTACGCTGTTGAGCAGGTCCGGCAAGGTGCGGCGCTGCAAGCGGGCGATGTCGCCGGCGGTGATGACGGTCACCGAGCTGCCGATCTGGTCGAGCGGCGTGGCGATGCCGGTGGCGCTGACCGAAACCTGCGGCAATTGCACCGGTTCCGGTTGCGATTGCGCGCGCGCGGCCCCGGCCGCGAATATGGCCGCCATAGCCGTGGCGGCGGCAAGATGAAAACGAACCCCCATAACGCACATTCCTTCGATGGCGCCCGTTTCACTGAACGGGCGCTCCGGGTGAGACCAAACCCGGCGCGAAGGACATGAGAACGCTGAGAGGCTACGCGACGCCCGCGACGTTCACCTGCCGATGTGGTTGAAATTCGGATTTCCAACGCACCATCGCACCGGTATTGACGTCACCGCTGCGAAGTGCCGCTCCGTATGGACCGCCCGTCCACCGGTTGGGTGACTGTGCTGGCAGGTCTCCTGGCTTGCGGGTCATAGCCTGGCGCTTGGAAAGCGCTTTGTTGCGTCCGGCCTTCCCAGGCGCTCGACGGAGAAACACTCTCCGCAGAAGCATCCCAGTGGCCATCTGGACGCGGGCTCACCGCTCACAGTTGCGGGGGCAGCCACGGATCATCACGTTGGATATGTGACGGACCGTGTTCCCTCTTTCGTCCCCGGTGCAACCCGGAGAACCAGCACGGCGGAAAGTCTTCACTGGAACCACGACATGAGTCAAGCGGCGCCGCCCGCTGGGAGCCGCGCCGCTTTGCTCTCGTCATCGGAAGCCGGCTTAGATCGCAGCCTTCGGCTTGACGGTCTTGATCGCCTTGGCCGACTTCAGCTTCACGTGCTTCTTCACGACGTGCTTTTTCGCCGCGTGCTTCTTCACGATGTGCTTCTTGGCGACGTGCTTGTGGGCGACGTGCTTGCGCACCTTGTGCTTGGCGGCGTGCTTCTGGGTCTTGTGAACGACCGGCTTGGCAGCCTGCGTGGTGGTCGTGGCCGCCGCCGGGCCGGCGCCCTGGGCGAGAGCCGGAGCGGCGATGAGGCTGAGGGCGATGGCGGCGGCGCTGATGGTCTTGAACATGGACGTGATCCTGTGGCGGGGCTGGCCGCCCACCGGGCGGTGGCGCGGCATACCGGCGGGAGGCCGGCACATGCCATGGGTCGTAAGCCCTTGTCACTGAATGCGATCTGAGACCGGCTGTTATCCGTTGTTCAGCTTCGCCTCGGGTTCCGGACGCCCTGCCCGATTTTTAGGCCGCCCGGGACTATTACGGCTCACGAAGTGTTTTTCACTACGGCCGGGGATTCGTCGTATCGTTGTCCCTGCGCCCGGCCCACCCATGAGGTTCTGACCATGACGCTCTCCCAACTCCTCCGCCAGTTCTCCGTGATCGCTTCCGCCGCGCTGATCGTGACCGCGGTCGGCCTCAAGCCGGTTGTTGCCGCCGGCACCGACACGCCGACCGACGACAAGAAGAAGGAAAAGAAAGGCAGCGCCATCGAAGAGCAGGACCGCCAGCTCGCGCAGGCCCGCTTCCTGAAAGGCTACCGCGATGCGCGCGACATGATCCTCGCCGGCCAGTACGAGAAAGGCATCTCCGCGATGCACGCGCTCGGCCGTGACGACAATGCCGACGTCGCCAACTACATCGGCTACGCCAACCGCCGCATGGGCCACTACGAGCAATCCAAGATCTGGTACGAGGCGGCGCTGAAGTCCGACCCGAACCACACCCGCACCTGGTCCTATTACGGCATGTGGCAGGCCGAACAGGGCAACCGCCTCAAGGCCAAGGACTTCCTCACCAAGGTCAACGCGCTGTGCGGCAACACGACCTGCAAGGAATATGTCGAACTCAAAGCGGTGATCGACGGCACCGGGACCTACTGAGCCTCGCCCGTTCAACACGCGTTCGACAATAATGATCGCCGGGGCCCCTGCCCCGGCGATCTTGTTTTGACGACGTTGGTGCCGCGATCAGAGACGCGCCTCCAGCACCAGATTGAACGGCGTCTGCATCGCCTCGCGGAGCTGCGAGAAGCCGGCGGCCTTGAAGACGTCGGCAAGGCGACCATGGCCGGCCTGGGCGCCCAGCACATGCGTGCCCTTCTCGGAGATGGCGTGCGCGCAGCACATCGTCGTCGAGGCGGAGTAGTAAAGCCGCCCGACCGGGTTGAGGTTGTCTTCGACGCGATCGCCGGCCAGCGGCTCGATCAGCATCACGGTGCCGTCCTTCGCCAGCGCTTTGGCGGCATAGGCAGCGGCCTCGACCGGGCGACCCATGTCGTGCAGGCAGTCGAAGAAACAGATCAGGTCGTAGCCCTGCCCCGGATAGGCCGTGGCGTCGGCCTGCGTGAAACTGACGCGATCGGCCAAACCGGCCTCATGCGCCGTTTCGGTCGCGGCCGCGACCGAGCCCGCGTGATAATCGAAGCCGAAGAACTTCGACTTGGGGAAGGCTTGCGCCATCAGCACCGTCGAATGACCGAAGCCGCAGCCGACATCGGCGACCCGCGCGCCGCGCCCCAGTTTGCCGACGACGCCGTCGAGCGACGGCAGCCACTGCTGCACCAAGCTGCCGCGATAGGCGTTGCGATAGAACGAGGCCACGCCGCAGAACAGCCGCTCGTCGTGATCGCCCCAGGCAACGCCCTTGCCGGTGCGGATCGCCTCGCGCGACTTAGGCTCGTCGGCCCACATCGATGCGACCACCTGCCAGGCCGGCGGCATGTAGACCGGGCTGGTCTCGTCGGCCAGGGCGAAGGCCTGCTCCGGCGTCAGTTCGTAAGTGGCGCTGCGCGGATGGTAGGCGACGTAGCCGCCCGCGGCCTGCGAATTGAGCCACTCGCGCACGTATCGCTCGGCGCAGCCGCTGCGCCGGGCAACCTCCTGCGAGCTCAGCGGACCGGCCCCGGCCATCGCCTTGTAGAGACCGAGCTTGTCGCCCAGCGCCACCATGACGCCGCCATAGCCGGCCGAAATATCGCCGACCAACCGGCCCATCAGTTCGTTCAATTTGGCTTCGTCGAGTGCCATCATCTGCTCCATCGCTCTGCGGACCATGTCCACGCTGCGGGGCGTTGTGGCCGTTGCCGGCGCCGGATTTGAGTGGCAGGTTCGCCAAAACCGGTTCGTTTGTGCCAACGCCCCGACTGGAGCCCGATGCCCGATGGCCAGGTCCGAACGCCCGCTGCGCGTCAGCCTCGTTGCGCTGCCGGACGCCACCGTCTCCAGCATCACCGGACTATTCGATGTTCTGAATTCTTTCGCCTTGCTCTCCGGTGTCGACCCGGCGGTGCCGCGGGATCCGCCGTTCAAGGTGGAGATCGTCGCGGTTTCCAAAGGTCCGGTGCCACTGGCGAGCGGCCTAACGATTGCCGCCAGCGCCGCGGTCGCCGACGTGACGCAGACCGATATCGTCATCGTGCCATCGGTCGTGCTGCGTGGCGGCGTCTGGAAGACCAGCCGCTATCCCGAACTTGTCGCGTGGCTGCGCGCGCAGAACGCCCGCGGCGCCGTTCTGTGTTCGGCCTGCTCGGGCGTATTTCTGCTGGCGGAGACCGGACTGTTCGACGGCGTCGAGTCGACCGTTCACTTCGGCTATGCCGATGCCTTTCGCAAGACGTTCCCGAACGTCCCGATCCATCCCGAGCGCGTGCTGATGATTTCCGGCAAGCGCCAGGAATTCGTCAGTTCCGGCGCGTCGATGACCTGGCACGACCTCGTGCTCTATCTCATCGCGCGCTATGTCGGCGCGACCGCCGCACAAACGGTGGCGCGGTTCTTTGCGCTGCAATGACATCACGACGGGTTGGCGCCCTATATCGTCTTCGAAGGACCGCGCCATCACGGTGATGCCGTCGTCGTCGCGGCGCAGGACTGGCTCGCGACCCGGTTCTCCGTCGCCAGTCCGGTCGAGACCATGATCCGCCGCTCGGGGCTCGCCGAGCGAACCTTCAAGCGACGCTTCACCGCTGCGACCGGATACACGCCCATCGACTACGTGCAGCGGCTGCGCGTCGAGGACGCCAAGCGCCGCCTCGAGCGCACCGACGAAGCCGTCGACGACATTGCCTGGCGCGTCGGCTACGAAGATCCGGCTTTCTTCCGCCGCCTCTTCAAACGGACCACCGGCCTGTCGCCCGGTCAGTATCGGCGGCGCTTCCAGATTCCGGAGTTCGCTTCCCTGCCGCGGGTCAAGAAGACGTCCGGTATGCCCGCCTCGACAAGGCCCGCCGATGTCGTATAAAGGATCGCCGGAAAACCGATAGCTGCCAAGGCCTTATAGGCCGAGCCCTTGCGCGAACCGTCCGACCACGAGCGATCGATGAATCCGCCGGCCCAGAACTTCAAGCGCATTGCCTTCGTGGCCAGCCCGACGCCGGAAGCGCGCGCCGCCATTGCCCAACTCGAAGCGCGCTACGACAACGCCGACCCGGCGGAAGCCGATGTCATCGTCGCGCTCGGCGGCGACGGCCTGATGCTGCAGACGCTGCACCGCTTCATGAAGTCCGGCAAACCGATCTACGGCATGCACCGCGGTACCGTCGGCTTCCTGATGAACGAGTTTTCCATCGATGGCCTGCGCGAGCGCCTCGCCGCCGCGCATCGCACCGTCATCCACCCCTTGGTGATGCAGGCCTATGATCAAAACGGCGGCATCCACGAACACCGCGCCATCAACGAAGTATCGCTGTTCCGGCAAAGCGCGCAGGCGGCGCGGCTGCGCATTCTCATCGACGGCATGGAGCGCCTGCCCGAGCTCGTCGCCGACGGCGTGCTGGTGGCGACGCCGGCCGGCTCGACCGCCTATAACCTGTCGGCGCAGGGACCGATCATCCCGATCAATGCGCCGCTGCTCGCGCTGACGCCGATCTCGCCGTTCCGCCCGCGGCGCTGGCGCGGCGCGCTATTGCCGGACAAGGCCAAGGTCACCATCGAGGTGATGGAGGCCGACAAGCGCCCGGTCGCCGCGGTCGCCGATCACGACGAGGTGCGCTCGGTGCGCCGCGTCGACGTCGGCATGGATCACGCTATCTCGCTTTATATGTTGTTCGATCCCGGTCACAATCTCGACGAACGCATCCTCGCCGAGCAGTTCGGGTTCTAGATTTTCTTCTGCGGATTGGTCAGCGTCAGCAAAAGTCCGACGGTGGTGAACAGCGCCATCGTCATGAACGCGGCGCGGAAGGCCGACGTGATGTCGCCCTGGATCGCGAAGCGCTGATCGATCGACAGGCCGGCGCCGGCGCTCTTGGCATGCTCGAACATGGCGGCGAACACCCGGGCGGCCTCCGGGTTGAGCATCGTCAGCACCGCGAACAGGACGGTGGCGACCAGCGCGGTGCCGAAGGCGGCGCCGATCGAGCGCGAGAACTGCACCGACGCCGCCGCCTCGCCAAGGCGCAATTGACCGGCCGCGTTCTGCACGCTGACCTGAACCACGCCCATGACCGTGCCCATGGCGAGGCCGTTGATCAACAGCAGGACCGATAGCGCCACCAGGCCGAAGCGCTCGGCGAACAGCGCCAGCGTCAGGAAACTCAGCGTCGCAATGACCAGCCCGACCGCCGGGAAGATGGTCAGGCGGCCGGTCGAATTGACGAGCCGTCCGGTCAGCAGCGAGCCGATGCCGATGCCGATGGTCAGCGGCACCAGGACGGTGCCGGTGGTCGATGGCGAGAAACCGCGCACGACTTCGAGATACACCGGAATGAAGGTGATGAGCGAGACCAGCGCCGCGCCGTGGCAGGCGGCCAGCGCGTCGCTGTGCCAGATCGCCGACTGGCGCAGCAGCGACAGCGGGATCAGCGGCGACGAGGCCCGGTTCTCGTGCCACACCAGGATCACCAGCGCGGCGATGCCGACGGCCAGCATGATGCCGCCGAGCGGCAGGCTCGACAGCTCGGCCCGCTGCACCTGCTCGAGCGCCAACAGCGTGGTGGCGACGAAAATCGCGAACAGCACCGCGCCGCCCGGGTCGGCGCGCCACGGCAGACGATCGCGCGTCGGCTGCGGCAGCCGGGTGACGAGATAGAGCGCGACGATGCCGATCGGCACGTTGATCAGGAAGATCGACTGCCAGCCGAGCGACTCAGTGAGAAAGCCGCCGGCCACCGGGCCGAAACTGTTGGCGCAGACCGCGACCGCCGCGAGATAGCCTTGATAGCGGGCGCGCTCGCGCGGCGGAATGGCCTCGCCGACCAGCGCCTGCGACAAGGTCATCAGGCCGCCGCCACCGAGGCCTTGCAGCACACGCGCCGCGGTCAGCGTGAGCACACTGGTCGCCAGCGCACACAGCACCGAGGCGACGATGAAGATGCCGAGCGCGAAATACATCACTTTGCGCCGGCCGAAGGAGTCGCCGAGCCGGCCATAGACCGGCGCCGCGATGGTCGCCGCGATCAGATACGAAATGACGATCCAGGAGGCGCGCTCCACCTCCCCCATGGCCGCTGCGATTGTCGGCAGCGCCGTGGCGATGATGGTCTGATCCAGCACCGCCAGAAACATCGGCAGCATGATGGAGGGGAAGATGGCGAAGAAGGCGGGCGATCTAACGGGCGGCGTGGGAGGTTTTTCAGCCGGTGCAGGCACGTTGCCGTCTTGGTGAGGATCTTGTGACGACAAATTCCGTACTGCCTATCCGTCCGCTCAAACGTTCCGGACGATGAGAAATCCGGTTTGTCCGTAAACGCCAATATGGGGCGAAGCTAGAGCACCCGCCACTTCAAGAAACGGTGAATGGCGCTAGTGCGCCATCAACACAGGGATCGTCGCCTTGGCAAGAATATGACGGGTGGCGCCGCCGAAGATCATCTGGCGCAACCTGCTCTGCGTATAGGCACTTTTCACGACGAGATCGCAACCCAGCTTTGTAGCCTGCTCAAGGGTGAGCTCGCCGATCGCCTCGCCGGAGGTGCGATCGCCGCGCTTAAGCGACACCGCTTCCGCCTTGACGCCGTTGCGGCGCAGATGCTGCGTCGCCTCTTCGACAGACGGGCCTTCGGACGAGCCGCCCGACACCCAGAGCACGGTCACCTTCTCCGCGCGCTGCAACAGCGGCATGGCGAATTCATTGGTGTGGGCCTGCTCGGTCGAGCCGTTCCAGGCGATCAGCACGTTCTTGCCGATCGACGCCGGAACCTGTTTCGGCACGATCAGCACTGGCTTGCCGCTGTCGAACAGCGCCGCCTCGAGCGGCGGCATGCGCGGGTTCTCCGGCGCCGCGCCCGGCCGGCCGAGCGCGATCAGATCGAACACCCGGCCATAGCTGCCGATGAAGGCATCCTCCAGCGCGTCCGTGCGCGGCCAGCCATAGGAATAGACCGCCGGCGCTTCCGCCCCGCCCTGCGGCACGTTGCTTGCCGCCATGAACTTCTCGAACTCGGCCTTGGCTTTGGCGGTGTCGGCTTCGAACACGCCGGATATGGCCAGGCTGGAGACCGGCTCGACCGTCACATAGGTGCCGGGCGACGGACGCACCGCGAAGCCTTCCATGTAGCTGTCGAAGATCCGGGCGATGAGCCGCGCCCCTTCCAGCACCGCCGGCATGGCATCGTGGTCTTCGGTCGGAATGAGAATTGTCTTCATGGCAGGACCGTTCTGTTGGAGCGGTTGAGCGCGGCCGGCCCGGCATGGACGACCGGGAGCAAGCTTAGACCGCCTAGCGGTATTGACCAGCCCCCTTTAAGGGCTTGATGCACAAGGTCTTCGAGGCCGGACGGCCGCCCGCGACGGTCGTCCTTGCTGGCCGCCGCAACCATCCATTAACTCTGTATCCGTACCTTGGCTCACCGCTGGGTGGCGGGCCAGGACGCCCGTGGCCGCAGGACCCCATGCTTCGCATCGATTTCAACAGCCTGCGTTTCCTCGTCATCGACGACAACGCACACATGCGGCGCATTCTGCGGACGCTGCTGCATGGCTTCGGCGGGCGCGAGGTCTACGAGGCGGAAGACGGCGCCTCCGGGCTCGAGGCGTTCAACCATTTCGTCCCGGACATCGTCATCACCGACTGGGCGATGCCGATCTTCGACGGCCTCGAACTGACGCAGATGATCCGGCAGCCGGACGCCAACGCCAACCCTTACGTGCCCATCATCATGATGACCGGCCATTCCGAAAAGCGCCGGGTGACCGCGGCGCGCGACGCCGGAGTCACCGAATTCCTGGCCAAGCCGGTGTCGGCCAAGGGCCTGTACGAACGCATCGTCAACGTCGTCATCAATCCGCGCCCCTTCATCAGGACCAAGACCTATTTCGGGCCGGACCGCCGCCGCAGTGCCATCTCCACTTACACCGGGCCGGAGCGGCGCAAGGCCGGCAAGGCGGACGCCGTCAAGAACTCCATCCAGTCTGAAAAGGTCCAGTCCACGGGCTGACAAAGGCGAACCCAGATGCGGGCGAAGAAGATTACGGCTGCGATCGCGACCTATGGCGACCATGAGGTCATCCGGCCGGAAAACAGACTGCGCGGTTACGCGTCCGACACACCGTCCGCGCCTGACGATGAGGACCCGGTGGCGCGGGCCGAACGCGCGCTGGCCGACCTGTCCGGCGACTTCGGCAGTTGGATGACCGAAGAATGCGAGCGCCTCGACAAGGCGCGCCACGAGATCGTTCGCAACGGCATATCCGAGTTCAGCAAGATGGCGCTATTCCATGCCGCCCACGACATCAAGGGCCAGGCCGCCACGCTCGGCTATCCGGCAGTCGCCGCGGTTGCCGACAGCCTGTGCCGGCTGATCGAATTCACGCCGCTGCCGGAGCGCATGCCGCTGACGCTGATCAATCAGCATGTCGATGCGGTACGGGCGATCCACCGCGAATATGCCCGCTCCGATGCGGTCGATCTGGCATCGCAATTGAACCGAAAGCTGCGCGAGGTCACCGACCACTTCCTCATCGAGGAAAACAAGGGCCGGCCCGACATCATCGAGCAGATCAAGGGCTAGCTGGCGCCGCCCGCCTCCGTCACGCCACCAGCCGCGGTTCGTCGATGTGCGGCATGTAGGCGACCTGGTCGTTGGCCACCAGATCGTCGCAGAACATGCGCGCTTCCTCGCGCGCGGCTTCGACCGCGAAGCGGCGCAGCAGCGCCAGCAGCGAGGCCATGTCATCGCGGCGCTCGGCGATGCAGGCATCGAGCACGCGCTCGACCATGCGCCGCTTGAGATGCGAGACGCCGCCGGTTTCGCCGAGCAGGATGCCGTCGCGCAGCGCGGCGATCGCCTCGCGGAACGCCGGATACGCCGTATCGGGCAGACCGGCCTTGGCATAGATCGCCCGAAAACCGGAGATGTGCCTGTCGTGGATGTAGGCCGACACGCGGTCGATCGGCATGCCGGTGAGTTCGGCGAGCGCCTCTTCGAACAGCACGACGTTGCCCGACAGCAGCGCACGCAGCACCATGCCGGCGGTGAGCTGGCCGCTCTGCCGCAGATGGCGCATCAGTTCGGCGATTTCATCGTAGGGCGTATCGGCCGCCAGCGCCACGGTCGCCTTCTCGCAGGCTTCGCGCGCGGCATATTCGGCGTGCTCCGAGCCAAGCCAGTGCCGCGCCGTGACGAAGCCCGCCAGCGTCTGCGACAGCTTGGCGAGCAGCGCCTGACGCGTCGCCATCGGCAGATCGTCGCGGTCCATCAAGATCTCGCGGATCGCCGACAGATGACCGAAGCGCTCGACGATGCGATCGACGGAGAAGATTGCGATGCTGGCGTCGGGATTTTCCAGCAACGTCAGACAGGCCTGCGCGCTGCCGACTTCGGCGATGGCGGCAGCGAGCGGCGATGACAGCAACGCCCGGCTAGCGATCGCAACCTGCGCATCGGTCGATGCCGTGGCGAACAGATCGACGAGGTCCTCGTCGCTGAGCAGCGGCGAGCGCGACAGCACCGGAATCGCGACGTCCGGTTGATCGGCGGCCAGCGCATGGACGACAACCGGCGGCGCTTTCTGCGCCGAAGCGAACACCTGTGAGAGCGCGCCGCGGACCAGCGGCGAGGGATCGTCGAGCAACATGATCATCGCGCCTTCGGCGGCGGCGAGATCGCTGGGCGACAGATCGGAGTGGAGATAAGCGCGGGCCAGCGCGGAAGTCGCTTCGGCGCGTTCGCCGGGCGATGCATGGCGCACCCACTGGAGAAACTGACATACAATCATGACACGACCAGACGCTACAACAATCACCGGGACACATCGGTGACAGTCGAAGTCTAGGCGGTGACACTTAACAAAGCGTTCACCATAGGTCTTGAGAGGACGTTAACGACGATCAGCCGGAAAGCGCTGTCCGATCAGGCGCGGCGCTCATCCGCGGCCCTGGAAAATGCCGCGCACATTGGCGGCGCCGTCGGTGAAGAATTCCAGCGGCCGAACCGGCCCCTGCCCGGAGCCGGCGTTCACCGGCGCGGCCGCATGCACGCTGGCCGGAATGACGGATGCCGACGCCGCCGCAGCGGTCTGGCTCGTGTCGGTCCACAGCGAGGCGACGGTACGCGTCACCGCGCCGCGCGCCGGATCGCTGAACATGTCCTGGAACATCGGCCGCGCGATCTGCGGCGGCGGCCGGTTGTCGGCCGAGGCCAGCGCCTGCGTCACGCCGGCGGTGTCCGGCACCGGTGACGACAGCGAGCGCAGCGTGGCGGAGGTGACATTCGTGACGTTGGGAATGTCAGCGGGCGGCCGCATCACCGCGACCCGAGCGCTGTCGAATTTCCCGGTCAGCCGGTCGTAGACCTCGGCCACGGTCTTGGCCGAGCCGTCGCGGTTGTAGAAGATCGGCCGGTTGGCGCCCGCCGCTGCCGGAAACATGTTGGCGGCATTGGCACCGGGGTTGGCGCTCGCGGCATTGATCAGGCGGCCGGCGCCATCCGGCCCGAGGAAGTGAGCCGTGTAGAGTTCACCTTCCGTCGGCGCCCGGCCGATCGTGGCAGAGAGATGCTCGGCATTGTTGCGCGCCAGCACGCCGGCCATCATCGCGCTGGCGGCCGGGTCATTGCGCAGCTTCATGATCGCCGAGCGCATCGCCGGGTCGGCGACCTGGTACTGGCCCTCGCCGGTCTGCGTGATGGCGTCGGCATATTGGCCCATGCCGTAGGCGGCGCCGCTCTGCTTGACGGTGCCGAGCCAGGTCTGGTCGATGAACTGGTAGAGGCCCTTGGCCGAGGACGTCGGCGCTTGCGCCGCCGGGTTCAGGTTTGACTCGATCTGGGCGGTCGTCAGCAGATACTGGAAGCTGATCCCGGTGGATTGCGCAGCCTGCCGTATCGCGCCGCTGATCTGCGGTGCGAGGCCATTGGCGGCGCGATCGACGGCCATTGACTTGCCTCGGGGTTGCCCGGGGCCTATGAGCGGCACCGGTTCTGCACGGCCGACAGGGCGGGAACGGGACCAGCAGACCTTGGGTATTTATGGTAAATGAAGGGTTAACGGCGCCCCGGTGCCGTGCCCCAAGACGGAGAACGGCAATGGCGGAAACGGTTCAGCGGCACAAGCGCGGCGGTCTCTATTTCGAGGACATGGAGGTCGGCAAGCTCTACGAGCACCGCTACACCCGCACCGTCACGCAGATGGACAACATGTTGTTCTCCAACATGTCGCTCAATCCGCAGCCTTTGCACATCGACCGCCACTTCTGCGAGACCGAGACCGAGTGGGGCCAGCCGCTGATGAACTCGCTGTTCACCCTCGGCCTGATGATCGGCATCCAGGTCTCCGACATGACGGTCGGCACCACCATCGCCAATCTCGGCATGGACGGCGTCAAGTTTCCCAACCCGCTGTTCGAGGGCGACACCATCAACTGCACGACCGTGGTGGTGAGCAAGCGCGAGTCGAAGTCGCGGCCGAACGCCGGCATCGTCGAATTCCACCACAAGGCGTTCAAGCAGGACGGCAAGCTGGTCGCCGAATGCCACCGCAACGCCTTCATCATCAAGCGGCCGAAGTAAACCGACCATGCGTTCCCTCCTCTTCGTTCCGGCCGATGCCGGCGCCAAGCTCGACAAGGCGATGGCGTCGGGCGCCGACGTCGTCATCATCGATCTGGAAGATTCCATCACGCCGGAGCGCAAGCCGGCGGCGCGCCAGGCGGCGCGCGAATACCTGACGGCGCACCACGCCGACGCCAAGCGGCCGCAGCTTTTCGTGCGCATCAACGGCCTCGACACCGGCATGACCGACGCCGACCTCGAAGCCATCGTGCCGGGCAAGCCGGATGCCGTGCTGTTTCCCAAGGCCGAAGGGGGATCAAGCGTCGTGCATCTCGACGCCAAACTGAGCGCGCAGGAAGCGATCGCCGGGCTCGCCGAGGGCACGGTCAAGGTGCTGGCGCAGAATGTCGAGTCGGCGGCCGGGCTGTTTCTCGCGGGCACCTTCAAGGATGCCAGCAAGCGGCTGATCGGCATGACCTGGGGGCCGGAGGATCTGTCGGCCGAACTCGGCGCGGAATCGAACCGCGACGACAACGGCTTTCTCACCGAGCCCTACCGTTTCGCCCGCTCGATCTGCCTGTTCGGCGCCGCGGCTGCCAAGCTGCCGGCGATCGAAACAGTCTATGTCGATTTCCGCAATTCCGAAGGCCTGCGCCAGGACACCATCGCGGCGCGCCGCGACGGCTTTACCGGCCGCCTCGCCATCCATCCGGCGCAGGTGCCGGTGATCAACGAGGTGTTCACGCCGTCGGCCGAGCAGATCGAGAAAGCCAAGGCGATCATCGCCGCCTTCGCCGCCAATCCCGGCGCCGGCGCGATTGGCATTGGCGGCAAGATGTTCGACCGGCCGCACCTCGTCCGCGCGCAGGCGCTGCTGGCGAGGGTGGGCTCGTCGCGGTAGCGATGGTCGTCGTCCCCGCGAAGGCGGGGACGACAATAGCTAATCCGCCCGCTC
>JAHCKF010000005.1 GCA_026125925.1 Pseudolabrys sp. | reverse complement strand
ATCGCCGCGATCTGCACGCAGCTCGCCGGTCATGCGCCGGTCACCATGCGCGTCACCAAAGAGGCGATCCGCCGCTTGCAGCATGCCGGTCTGCCGGACGGCGACGATCTCGTGCGCGCCGCCTATGGCAGCGCCGACTTCCGTGAAGGCGTCAGGGCCTTCGTCGAAAAGCGGCCGCCGCAGTGGCAAGGACGCTAGCAAAGGGCGCTAGCCGCCCTGCCAGCTCCTCACAGCTTGTCGAAGTTGCGCCGCGTCGCCTGATCGGCGGCCGGCTGCTGCGACGGGCGCCGGTTGCCGCGCATCACGGCGAAGATGAGGACGCCGAGAAGCACGACGGCCCCGACGCCCCACAGCAATTCCTGAAGTCCCATGTTCGCGCCTCATTTCCTTAAGGTGTGGCGGCGGTGATGCGCCACACGGTGTTGCCGACATCGTCGGCGACGAGCAGCGCGCCGGTCTTGTCGACGGCGACGCCGACCGGCCGACCGCGCGCCTCGCCCTTGTCGTTGAGAAATCCGGTGACCACGTCTTCGGCCTTGCCGGAGGGTTTGCCGTCGGCAAACGGCACATACACCACCTTGTAGCCGTTGAAGTGATCGCGGTTCCAACTGCCGTGTTCGCCGACAAAAGCGCCGCCGCGATACTTCTGCGGCAACGCATCGCCGGTGTAAAAGGTCAGGCCGAGCGGTGCGACATGTGAACTCAGCGCGTAATCCGGCGGGATCGCCTTGGCGACGAGATCCGGCCGCTGCGGCATCACCCGCGGATCGACGTGCTGGCCGTAATAGCTGTAGGGCCAGCCGTAAAATGCGCCGTCCTTCACCGAGGTCATGTAGTCGGGCACCAGATTGGGTCCGAGTTCGTCGCGCTCGTTGACGACCGCCCACAGCGCGCCGCTCTGCGGCTGGAAGCTCAGACCGTTCGGATTGCGCAAACCGCTGGCGAAGATGCGCCAGCGCCCCGAGGCGCGATCGACCTGCCAGATGGCGGCGCGGTTCTTCTCGGCCTCGATGCCGTTTTCGGTGATGTTGCTGTTTGAGCCGACGCCGACATAAAGCAGCTTGCCGTCGGGGCTGGCCACCAGACTCTTGGTCCAGTGATGGTCGATCGGCCCGCCCGGCAGCCCGAGGAAGCGCTGGCCCGGCGAGGTGATCTTGGTGTCGCCCTCGTTGTAGGTGTAGTGCATGATCGCGTCGGTGTTGGCGACGTAGAGATCGGAGCCGACCAGCGCCACACCGAACGGCGAGAACAGGTGGTCGAGAAACACGTCCTGCGTCTCCGGCTTGCCGTCGCCATTGGCGTCGCGCAGTAGCGTGATGCGATTGCTCGGGCCGCCGCCGCTGCCGCCGGAGGTGACCAGGGACTCGACGAAGCCCATCACCAGATCCTTCGGCCGCTTGATCGGATCGAGCGCCGGCGACTTGGATTCGACCACCAGGATGTCGCCATTAGGCAGGACATAGAGCGAGCGCGGATGCTGCAGGCCGGTCGCCAGCGCTTCGATCTTAAGGCCGGGCGCGACGGTCGGCTTCTCGCCATCCTTCCATCCGACCACGGGCGCCAGATGCATCGGCGGCAGCAGATATTGCCGCGGTTCTGGCAGTTTCGGATTGGGACCGATCTGTGAGCCGGTGTCGAATTGACCGCTATCGGCGGCGGCGAATGCCCCGGTCGCGCCGCAAACGACGAGCGCGGCGGCCAGCCATGTCATGGTTGTTCTGCTGATCATGACGGAACTCCAACTTCACGAACCGCGATCCGTTCGCTGTGGACCGCCGTGCGCCCCATCCAACCTGCGATCAGGAGAATGACGGCGATGATCGCCGACAGAGTGAGACCCCACGGCACCACCGAGGTCCACGCATCGCGCGTATGGACCAGCATGTTGATGACACCGAGAACGAGCGCGACTACATGGGCGATCGCATAGGGCCACGGCGGCAGTTGCGCGCGGACGAAGGGACCGCGCAGCAGATCGATCACCCAAACCACAAAGGCGACGAAGCCGAAGACCACGCCGGTGGTGACGAGCCAGGCGGAAAAATCCGCCCACATCATCTCGGCGCTCTTCCAATAGGCAAGGTCGGTGAACAAGGTGCCGATGAAGCAGACGGTCGGGACCGCCAGCGCGACCGGGAAAAACGGATAGGCGATCCGGGCCGTGGATCGCGGCGTTATTTCTGACATTTTGGTATCCTCGGCCGCCCTTGCTGGACGAACGGTTCGCGTGATTGATGGTTCCATCGGCGGCGCGTGCCCGGCGCGGGTCTCAAGCTCTGCGCTCCGGCCCCACGGTCTAGCCGCCTGAATAACCGCCGATAATCGGCAAGATCTCGCCAGTGATGTAACTGGAGCAACTCGGCGCTGCGAGAAACACATAGGCCGGCGCGATCTCTTCGGGCTGCGCCGGCCGTTTCATCGGCGTGTCGCTGCCGAACTGGCTGACGCCCTCGGCGTCGCGGTCGGCCGGGTTGAGCGGCGTCCAGACCGGGCCTGGCGCGACGGCGTTGACCCGGATGCCCTTGCCGACCAGATGCGTCGCCAGCGATCGGACGAAGGCGTGGATGCCACCCTTGGTCATTGAGTAGTCGAGCAGGTTGCTGCTGCCGAGCAGACCGGTGACCGACCCGGTCATGACGATAGCGCTGCCGGGCCTCATATGCGGCACCGCCGCCTTGGCCATGTGGAAATAGCCATAGAGATTGGTCTTCAGCGTGCGGTCAAAATGCTCTTCGGTGATGTCCTCGAACTCGAGCGCGTGCTCCTGGAACGCCGCGTTGTTGACCAGGACATCGAGGCGACCGAGCTTGTCCACGGTATGCGCGACGCTGGCTTTGCAGAATTCGGGATCGGCGACGTCGCCGGCCATGACGATGCAGCGGCGGCCTTCCTTCTCCACCATCTTCGCAGTATCGCGGGCGTCCGCATGCTCATTGAGGTAGGCGATGGCGACATCGGCGCCCTCGCGCGCGAACAGGATGGCGACCGAGCGGCCGATGCCGGAATCGCCGCCCGTGATCAGCGCGACCTTGCCCTTGAGCTTGTCCGAGCCCTTGTAATGCGGCGCATCGACCATCGGCGCCAGGTCGAGGTCGGCCTCGATGCCCGGCTTCTTCAGATGCTGCTTCGGCAGCGGCGGCTCGGGATATGTCCGCGCCCCGGCCTGCATGGCACCGTTTTGCTTCGGCTTTGCGCCGCCGTTCTTCTCCTTGGCGTCGATCTTCGCCTGGATGGCGCGCTCCGCCGCAGCAGTCTTCTCCGCCGCTTTGGCGAAGCGTTCCATGTCCAATGCCGCTGCCATCGTATTGGCCTCCGCTTCCGTCAGTTGGTGGCGTTGCCGAGCGCGCTTTCGCCCGGCGCGGGCGCCGGAACCGAGATCACGATGCCGAGGCCGTCCCTGATGGAGTTGGACGCGGCCGCGGCAGCGGCTTCGAACGCGGCTTCCTTGCTGGCATATTCACCGCCGACATCACCATCGTGATCGATAGTCCACGACGAGCCAGCCCGTTTGATAGAATAGGTCGTCTGTTGCATGGCTTACCTCGACTCCATCTGTGTGCACGTGCAACGGATGGGCCCTGCGCATGGTTCCGGCAGCCCTACGGCACGAAACAGAGGCGCGACGCCTGCGCAGCAAGTTCCCTGGCGGCGCCGCGCCGCAAGGATTCGGCGAGCACCTATCCAGTGTCTAGTCCATGACCACGGCCGCGCCGCCGGATTCGTGCTTCGGCGCCCGCATCAACAACAGCAACGGCAACATCAGCAGGCAGACCACCAGTAGGAACTTGAAATCATCGACGTAGCCGATAATCGCGGCCTGTCGCGTCACCTCGGCGTTGAGGGCAGCGACGCCGCTCGGCAAGACGGGATTCCAGATAAAGTATGCGCCGGCGGTCTGAAGGCTGCGATTAAACGGATTGACCGCAGCACCGATCACGGCGTGCTCGTATTGCGTCGCCTCGGTCAGCAGCACGGAAGTCGCCGAGACGCCGATGGCGAGGCCGATATTGCGCAGCAGGCTGAACAAAGCCGTGCCGTCGGTGCGCAGGCTGGGCGCCAGCGTGGCGAAGGCCAGCACCTGCAGCGGCGTGAAGACGAAGCCGAGACCGAAGCCCTGCGCGATCGAATTGATCGCCAGCGACCAGGCGTCGATGTCCGGCGTCCAGTGCGTCATTTCTCGCAGCGTTTCGGCGATGACGACGATGCCGATCGCCATCAGAATGCGGGAATCCATACGGTCGGAGAGACGTCCGGCGATCATGACGCCGGCCATGGTCCCGAGGCCGCGCGGCGCCAGCAGCAAGCCCGTGTCCTCGACCGAACGGCCGGCGAGCGTCTGCAGGTATGGCGCCAATAACGCCGAGGTGGCCAGGATCAGCACGCCGACCGCGAATATCAGCACCAGACCGGCGGCGAAATTCGTGTCGCGGAAGATCGGCAGCGGGATGAGCGCTTCTTGCGTCGTAAACAGGTGGACCATGAAAAGGTAGAAGCCGAGACCGCACAGCACCGCGTAAACGATGATCTCGGTGGACCCGAACCAGTCCTTGGTTTCGCCGCGGTCGAGCAGCAATTGCAGGCAGGCCACCGCGAGCCCGAGCACGGCGAAGCCGGTCCAGTCGAACTTCGGCGTCACCGGCGGCCGCTCGTCCTTCATGAAGAACCACAGCCCCAATAAGGCGAGAATGCCAAGCGGCAGGTTGATATAGAAGACATAACGCCACGATTCATAGGCCGTCAGGTAACCACCCAAAGTCGGTCCGAGTACCGGGCCTACCACGACGCCCATGGTCCAGACCGACATGGCGCGGCCGCGCAGCTCGGCCGGATAGATGTCGAGCATCGTCGTCTGTGACAACGGCACCAGCGAGGCGCCGAACACGCCTTGCAGCGCGCGGTACAGAACGATCTCGGTCAGCGTCTGCGCCGTGCCGCACAGCATCGAGGTGATGGTGAAGCCGGCGACCGAGAACAAGAACAAGTTCTTACGGCCGATCCGCGCCGCGACCCAGCCGATCGGCGGCGTCATGATAGCGGCGGCGACGATGTAAGCGGTCAGCGTCCAGGTGATCTGATCGGGCGATGCCGCGAGCGAACCCTGGATGTAGGGCAACGCGACATTGACGATAGTTGTGTCCAGGGTCTGCATCAAGGTCGCGACCATGACGCACACCGTGATGATAGAACGGTGCGGCACCACCGCCGGCGCTTGAGCCGCTCCCATCGACATGGCTTTGCTCCGTTAGAACAGGTCCGACAGGCTGCGGCGGTGCCCGGTATCGATGCTGACGTAGGCACTCATGCCGGCGCGCAGTGCCGGCGCCCCGGGCGTCCGATCGATCGCGATCTTCACCGGAATGCGCTGCACCACCTTGACGAAATTGCCGCTGGAGTTTTCCGCCGGCAGGATCGAGAATTCGGAGCCGCTCGCCGGGCTGATACTCTCCACCCTGCCCTTGAAGGTGACACCCGGGTAAGTATCGATGCTGACGTCGACGCGGTCGCCGGGCTTCACGTAAGTGAGCTCGGTTTCCTTCATCTGCGCGTCGACCCAGACGTTGGAGGCAGACACCAGCGCCACCGCGCCGGTCGCGGTCAGTGCAGCGGTCTGCGACACCAGATAGGTGCCCGGCTGCAAGGCATCGACTTGCGTGACAATGCCGTCGAAAGGCGCGCGAACGGTGGCGTGATCAAGCTGACGCTGCGCCTCGTCGACCGCGGCCTTGGCCTGGCGATACAGCGGATGGTCCTCGACGCGGATGTCCGGATTGCCGCCCAAAGTCGCGAGTTGCACATCGGCCTGATGCTGGAGCGACTTCAAGCGTGCCTGGTCGAGCTGCAGCGTATAGCGCGACTGATCGTAGATTTGGCGCGGCACGTCGTTATTGGCGACGAGGTTGGCGTTGCGCTCGTTGGTGACGACATCGAGCGCGACCTGCGCCTTCTGCGACTCGACATTGCTCAGGAGCTCCTTGTAGGTCTCCTTCATGGAACGGATATTCAGCGCGACCTGATTGAGGTTGGCTCTCGCGCTGTCGAGCGCGATCTGGAACTGCAACGGGTCGATCTGGAACAGAACCTGGCCGGCCTTGACGTGCTGGCCTTCATGTACTCCGACGCTCGACACCAGGCCGGACACGTCGGTCGTGACCAGAACCTTGGCGGCCTCGACATTGGCGTCATCGGTCGTGGCGTAGCGCCCGCCCTCCAGCCAGAAGACGAGCGAGCCGGCGGCCACGGCGATGATGCCACCCGCCATCATCGCGGTACGCAGCGACGGCCGGAAGCTGCGCTTGCGTTTGCCCGGCGCGGCATCGGCCGCGGGCGCTGCCGGCGGCGCCTCGACGGCCGGCACCGGCTTGAGACCCGGTGCGTCCGGGCGCTTGAGCGCCCTCACAGAATCATGGGACGGGGCGGCGCACGCCCGGGCTCCTATTTCGGCTTGGATTTCGGTGGTCATTGCTATTCACTCCGCCGGTTGCTCATCGGGCGCTGTCGGCCGCGGCACCCGCCGCAGGCCCGACAGCCACCGATTGACGCGATCGAGATAGAGGAACACCACGGGCGTGGTGTAGAGCGTCAGGGCCTGACTGACGATCAGGCCCCCGACGATGGAATAGCCAAGTGGCTGGCGCAGCTCCGAGCCGGTGCCGTTGCCGAACATCAGCGGCAGGCCGGCGAGCAGCGCCGCCATGGTCGTCATCATGATCGGCCTGAAGCGCAGCAGGCATGCTTCGCGGATGGCCTCGAGCGGCGTGAGGCCGCGCTCGCGTTCGCCGACGATGGCGAAATCGATGATCATGATGCCGTTTTTCTTGACGATGCCGATGAGCAGAATGACGCCGATCAGAGCGATGATGCTGAAGTCGAAGCCGAACAGCATCAGCATCAGCAACGCGCCGACGCCGGCCGACGGCAGGGTCGACAGAATCGTCAGCGGATGGATGTAGCTCTCGTAGAGAATGCCGAGAATGAGATAGATGACGACCACCGCCGCCAGCACCAGCAACGGCTCGGATTTCAATGAGTCCTGGAACGCGGCCGCCGAGCCCTGGAACGTGCCGTTGATGCCGGGCGGCACGTTCAACTCCGTCTCCGCCTTGCGGATGGCGGTCACCGCATCGCTGAGCGCCGCGCCGGGCGCCAGGTTGAAGCTCAAGGTCACCGCCGGGAACTGGCCCTGATGGCTGACGGACAGCGCCGCGGTCGGCGCCGTGGTCCATTTCGCCAAGGTGCTGAGCGCGACCTGCTGGCCGGTGAGCGGCGACTTGATAAAGAGGCGTGACAGCACGTCAGGCGCGTTCTTGAACTGCGGCAGCACCTCCAGGATGACGTGGTAGCTGTTGACCTGGGTGAAGTACTGCGTGACTTGGCGCTCGCCGAAGGCGTCGTCGAGGGTATCGTCGATCAGTTGCGGCTGGATGCCGAAACGCGCGGCCTGGTCCCGGTCGATGGTCAGCGTCAGTGTCGTGCCGCCGGTCTGCTGATCGGTCGCGACGCCGGTCAATTGCGGCAGAGTTTTGAGTTTCGCGTAGATCTTCGGCGCCCATTCGTTGAGCTGATCGAGGTCGGCGCTTTGCAGCGAGTATTGGTACATCGTCTGCGACTGCCGACCGCCGATATTGATGTCCTGGCCGACCAGCATAAAGAGCGATACGCCTTGCACCTTCGCTAGCTTCGGCTGCAGGCGCTCGATGATCTGGCTGGCCGAGGCCTTGCGCTGCTCCTTCGGCTTGAGAGCGATGAACATGCGGCCGTTGTTCTGGGTCTGGTTGCCGGTGGCGCCGACCAGCATGCCGACATGCGTCACATCCGGATCGCTGGCGACGATCTTGCCGAGCTCTTGTTGCAGCCGCGACATTTCGGCAAAGGACACGTCCTGCGAAGCCTGCGAGGTGCCGATGATGAAGCTGTTGTCTTCGGTCGGGAAAAAGCCCTTGGGGATGACGGCGAACAAGTAACCCGACAGCGCCACGGTGGCGAAGAAGACCATCAGCGTTGCGCCGCGATATTTGAGCGCCACATCGAGGCTGCGCCGATAGCCGTCCTGCAGCAGGTCGAACATGCGCTCCGACGCCAGGTAGAGCCGGCCGTGATGCACCTGCCGCTTGTCCTTGAGAAACCGCGACGCCATCACCGGCGTGAGCGTCAGCGATACCAAAGCCGATACGGCGATGGTCAAGGTGACCGAGATGGCGAATTCGCGGAACAGCGCGCCGACGATGCCGCCCATCAGCAGCAGCGGGATGAACACCGCCACCAGCGACAGGCTGATCGACAGGATGGTGAAGCCGATCTCGCCCGCGCCCTTGTAAGCCGCCTCCAGCGGCGTCAGCCCCTCCTCGACATGGCGCTCGATGTTCTCCAGCATCACGATGGCGTCGTCGACGACGAAGCCCACCGCGATGCTCAGGGCCATCAAAGACAGATTGTCGATGCTGAAACCGGCCACGTACATCAGCGCGAAGGTGGCGACCAGCGCCAAGGGAACGGTGATGCTCGGGATAACCGTCGCGGACAGATTGCGCAGAAACAGGAAGATCACCATGACGACCAGAACGATGGTCAACATCAGCGTGAACTGGACGTCGGCAATGGACGCGCGGATGGTCGTGGTGCGGTCGATGATCGTATCGACCGTGATCGCCGGCGGGATGGTGGCTTCGAGCCGGGGCAACTGCGCCTTGATCTGATCGACCGTGGCGATGACGTTGGCGCCCGGCTCCTTGAGGATGGCCAGAATCACGGCGCGCTTGCCGTCGGCCCACGCGGCCAGCTTGCTGCGCTCCGGGCCCTCGATCGCCCGGCCGATGTCGCGCACGCGCACCGGCGCGCCGTTGCGATAAGCGATGATGGCGTTGTTCCACGGCCTCGCCGCCAGCAGTTGATCGTTGCCGTAGATCGTGAAGGTGCGCGTCGCGCCGTCGATAGTGCCCTTGGGACTGTCAGTGGTGACGTTGGCGATAGCGCCGCGCACATCTTCCAGTCCGAGCCCCAAGGCCGCGAGCTTCTCCGGATCGGCCTGGATGCGAACCGCCGGCTTCTGCTGGCCGAACACCAGGACTTGGCCGACGCCGTTGATCTGACTGAGGCTCTGAACAAAAATGTTCTCGGCATAATCGTCGACCGTCGTGATCGGCATCGCGTCCGAATGCAGCGCCAGCACCATGATCGGCGGATCGGCCGGGTTGACCTTGCGGTAGGACGGCGGCGAGGGCAGATTTTTCGGAAGCTGGCCGCCGGCGGCATTGATGGCCGACTGAACGTCGCCCGCGGCGCCGTCGATATTGCGCCCGAGATCGAACTGCACGGTGATCGAACTGACGCCGAGCACGCTGCTCGAGGTCATTTCCGTGACCCCGGGAATCTGTGCGAATTGCCGCTCCAGCGGCGCCGTCACCGACGTCGCCATCGTGACCGGATCGGCGCCGGGAAGCTGCGTCGTGATCTGGATGGTGGGAAATTCGACGTCGGGCAGCGCCGCCACCGGCAGGAACGGATAAGCGGCGGCGCCGATCAGGAATATGCCCGCCATCAGCAACGACGTGGCGATCGGCCGGCGGATGAAGGGGGCTGAGATCGACATGGCGCTCTATTTCCCGCCGGCAGGAGCGGTATCCGGCGCGCCTTGCACGCGGCTGCCGGGCTTGAGGCGGAACTGGCCGGCGACGACGATGGGCGTTCCGGCAGCGATGCCCTTGTCGATGACCGATATGCCTTGCGACATCTGCGCGACGCTGACGGGCTGAATGGCGATGCTGGTGTCGGGCTTGACCGTATAGACGAACATGCCATCCGGCCCGCGCTGCACGGCGGTCGACGGCACGGTGACGACGTTGTCGAGCGTCTTGAGCTGCAGCCGCACATTGACGAACTGTCCGGGCCACAACGTGTGGTCGGCGTTGGGGAAAGTCGCCTTGAGGCGGACGCTGCCCGATGTCGGGTCGATCTGGTTGTCGACGAGGCTCAGTGTGCCGGTGTCGAGCGTGCGGCGATCGTCCCGGCCTTGCGCGACGGCGACCAGCGGCGCTTTCGAGGCCTCCATTTCGTGGATAACGCTCTGCAGCTCGTCCTGCGGCAGGGTGAAAACCACCGAGATCGGTTGCAACTGCGTAATGACGACCAGGCCGCTCGTATTGGCGGCGTGAACAATGTTGCCCTGATCGACCAGCCGGATGCCGGTGCGGCCCGAAATCGGCGCGCGGATCGTCGTGTAGTCGAGCTGGACCTGCGCAGCCTCGATATTGGCCTGATCGCCTTCGACAGTGGCGGCAAGCTGGTTCACCAGCGCCTGTTGCGTATCGATTTGCTGCTGGGTCGTCGCCAGCAGACTGCTGTCCTTGAATCGCTTGAGATCGAGCCGTGCGTTGGCGAGTTGCGCCTCGTCCTTGGCCTTGGTGGCCACGGCAAGGTCGAGCGAAGCCTTGAACGGGCGCGGATCGATCTGCGCTAGAACATCGCCAGCCTTGACGTCCTGTCCCTCGACAAAACTCACTTTGTCGAGGGTGCCGTCGACCCGCGTGTTAACCGTGACCGTATTGTAAGCCTGCACCGTTCCAAGGCCGTCGAGGAAGACGGGGACGTTTTTGCGCTCCGCGGTACCTAGCGTCGCCGGGATGGGCGCCGGCACATTGGCGGTGGCAGCTGCCGGCGGGGTCGCCGCGGACGAACTGACGTGCCGCCATGTAATGCCGCCCGCGATGACGGCGGCGACACCGATGATCGACAAAACCCATGAGCGGCGCATCGTTGTCCCCTGTCCTCAGATGCCCGGTCCCGCCTCGGCCACCGCCAGCGGCGCCTTCTCGACAGCCGCCGGGCGCTGCGGAACGGCAACGAAGGTGCGGCGCCGGCGGCGGCGCCGCGGCCTCATCTCCGCCGTCGGGATCAACGACGGACACGCGAGACAGCAGTACTCGTCCGCATCGGCTGAATAGTGAGCGCCTATGTCAGAGGGCTTGTAGGGGCAGGAAGCGCACAGCTTGACTTTCATCGCCAGCACCTGGGTTCGCGTGAATACCTAATTGCGACCGACACACCTTGCGAGGCCGCATTCACGAACTTGCGAAGATCGACGCCATTGTTCGCGACGGGAGAATGCTATGGCATGCAAGCAGAACAACCGCGCCGACATGAGTTTTCACGGATCGCCGATAAGTCTTAGAGACTCATACGAAGGTATGTCTTGCGGACGAAGGTGCGCCGGCGGCGCGTGGACCGTTCGAGCGAAAGCCTGCAAACCGGCATGTGGAAGCGCGCGCAATCCAAACGACCTAGGCGTCGGAGTGGCGCACGGTGAACGGCAAGATCGTCGTCGGAAAACGAGACGAACGGAGGCGCTCGTACAAACCTATGTTTGCACACTCCATCACTCCGCATAATGGCTTCGGGACGGAGCGCATTCTACGTATAGGTCACGGTCCGGGCTGAGCCGAACCGCCGAATTCAAAAAGGACTTACGACAATGACCAAGACCAAGATTGCTCTCGCCGCGCTGCTCGCCCTCGGCTTTGCCAACGCCGCCTATGCTTCGGACTCGGGGCTCGACGAATTCGGCCAGATGCCGCAGGCGATCCAGCCGCAGCAGACCAGCGGCATCGACGCTTATGCTTATGCGCCAGCCAAGACGCTGGGTATCTCGAAGGCCGAACAGCGCGAGTTCAATCGCGTGCCGTTCGCGGAAGTGTCGAGCCACTAATTGGGCCTCGACCATCGGTCCGTCCGGAGGCTCCCCCCTCAGCCCTCCGGACGGCCGGTGCCGTTCTCTCGGCACGCCAAGGCCGTTCAGAGCCGATCCTGCAGCGGCAGGGTGATGCGGAATCTGGCTCCATCGCTGAACGACATGTCCGCCTCGATGGTGCCGCCGTGAGAGGCGACGATCGAACGGCACAGCGTCAGCCCTATGCCCATGCCACCCGGTTTCGTCGTCTCAAAAGCGGCAAACAGCCTGTCGACCTGCTCGGGCGGAATTCCGGGTCCGGTGTCTTCAACCACGATTTCGACGCCGTTGCCCTGCCGCGCTGTTGTGACCGTGATGCAGCGAAGCTGACACTGGCTGTCGGCAATGGCCTGCGCGCTGTTCCTGATCAGGTTGTGCATCACCTGCTGCAATTGCACTTCATCGCCGAACAGGACTGGCAGTCCTTCCTCGAGATTGAGCATCAACTCGACCTGGCGGGACTGCAAATCGTGTTTGACGAACATGGCGGTATCGGCAATCGCGGCGTTGATGTCGACGCTGGTAAACTCGGCCGCCTCGTTAACCGCCATTCTGTGAATGCGCTGGATGATCGCGCCCGCCCGGTCCGATGCTCTGCTGATGCTTTCCAGACCTTTCAGAGCCCGGGCGACGGCAGGCGGCGTCGCTGAAAGCCATCGGACCGTCGCATCGCCATGCGTCGTGATCGCCGCCAGAGGTTGCCTGAGTTCGTGGGCAATGGACGCCGTCAGCTCGCTGAGCATCGAGATACGGGCCGAGCGCGCGAACTCGTCCTGCAATTCGCGAAGCTGCGTCTCCGCCTGCCGACGATCGGTGATGTCGATCATGCCGACGAGACAATCGCCGTCGATGTCGTGCGGCGGCGGGAACGCCATCGACATTACGACATCGACAACGCGTCCATCGATGCCGCAGACCTGGGTCTCTTCGGTATATTGCGGCAGACCGCGATAGCGGGCGCCGATGACCCGACGCAGGGTGTCGGGCCGCGCCTTCCAGTAGCTGCGGATGGGGCGAATGAAATCTAGGCTCGATCGCCCGCCGAAGAGCTGCACCGTCAGGTCGTTGACCTCGGCGATGATGATGGAATCCATCGCCAATTCAAAGAGTTCGGGATGGCGGTTGAAATGGGCGACGAGGTCGGTCACGCCGGCGTCGCGCGCATCTCCCAGAAGCTTCTTGACGCCCCGCGGATCGACGCGCCACAGCGCAATCGGCATCCGTTGAAAAAGCCGGCGGTAGCGCTCCTCGCTCTTGATCAGTTCGTCGAGCCCGGCATCGGGCAGCGGCGCTTCACTGCCCATCAGAACGAGACGGTCGGCGTCTTCGGGCATACGGGCGGCCAGGAGGCGGATTCCGACCGGCGCGCCCTGGGCCGTCAGCAGGCACATATGCGTCGCCTCGGTCCCCCCGGCGCGCGCCTTCGCCAGAAGCTCGGCCATGGCGGGCCGCGATGAGGTAACGACAAAGCGGGCGAGGCTAGCGCCGGCCAGGTCATCGGCCGGAGAGGCCTGCATCAAACGCCGGGCTTCGTCGTTCAGGTCTACCAGACGGGTGCCCACCAGAAGTTCTTCGATCGTCAGTTCTTTCGCACCCGCCCCGTAGCGATGCGGGAGTTCGATGCACCAGCGGCCGACGAGCTGGTCGGCAAGCGTCGGCTCAATCCAATGGCGGCTCGCCATAACCGGGCTTTCCGGCTCGATGACTTGGACACCTTCCCGCACATGTGCAAATGCATCCATCATGTTTTCCGCCCGCCAGTATCGGAATCGCCGCCATCGCCATTGAGGCGCCCGGCAACGCCTCCCTGACCGCGCCGATTCATTTGAACACTAACGAACTTATTTAATAATCCCACCGCGGGAGAGTCTTTCAAAAACCGCGCATCAATTTCACATTTCGCCCGTGTTGTTATAGACGCCCTCCCCGAGGGACTATTTGTCGCGTTTATCGTGCTGATTCATAAGAAAAAGCCCGCCATTATTGTATCCGTGGCGTCGCGGCAGTAGAGTTCTCAAGTTTTGGTGAAGCGCCATAAGCCGCAGCAATGTCCGTCGGACCTCAATCCGGAGACAGCCATGGGCCAGGCTTCGCCCGACCGAAAACCATACGGCGACGACTTTGCCTCTGTGTACCGCATGTCGACCTCGCGTTGGCATCGCGAGCGCACGATGGGCCGCGGCACGCTGGCGGTCACCGAACTGAAGTTCGACCAGCCCGCCCCTGAGCTCAGCGCACCGCTTCCTTACGATGACGCCTTTCTCGTATCGGTCCTGCTTCTTCCTGTGTTCAATCACGAACTCTGGAAGAATGGCCGGCCGGTGTCGGTCAATGAGGTCCGGGAAGCCGGCCACACGCACTTCTTCGATCTCCGGCAGAAGCCGCAAGGCCTGTTCCGGCGGCCCTCGCACGTGCTGCACTTCTATATGCCGCTGGCCACGCTCAACATGTTTGCCGAGCAGGAGAATGTTCAACCCATATCCGACTTCGACTACAAGCAGAGCGTCGGCAAGGACGATCCCGTCATGCGTCATCTGGCGGCGGCAACGCTGGCGGCTTTCGACGACCGCCACGCCGGCAGCGATCTCCTGCTGGATTCGATTCTGACGGCGGCCGGCGTTCATGTGCTGGTCAAATACGGCGCATCCGGCCGGAGCACCCGCGAGCAACGCACTTATGGCCTCGCCGCCTGGCAGGAGCGCCACGCCAAGGATCTGATGGATGCAAGCCTCGACATCAGCCTCGCGGACCTCGCCAGGGAATGCGGATTATCGGTGTCGCAATTCCGGCGCGCCTTCCGCAAGACGACGGGCGTTGCGCCGCATCAGTGGCTGCTCGGCCGGCGCGTCGAACGGGCCAGGACCCTGCTGACGCAATCCGATCTTCCCTTGGCCGAGATTGCGCTCGCCTGCGGTTTTGCCAGTCAAAGTCATTTCAACAGCACGCTGAAACGTCTGACGGGCATCAGCCCGGGCCGCATGCGCCGCTTCTCAGGTTCGCCGCCTCTTATTGCCAAGCGCTAGGCCGGCAGAGCTCAGCGTGCTTTGCCGAAAGCGCCGTTGCAATCGGGAATAGACATCGGCAACGGCGATCTAGGGTTGGTTCCAGTCGTAAACTGGAGCCGCTTTCATGACCTTTCGCCATCTGTCCCTCGCCTTCGCCGCAGCGCTGAGTCTTGCGGCCGCCGCCACGACGGCTCAGGCCGAGCCCATCAAAAATATCGTTCTCGTGCATGGCGCATGGGTCGATGGCTCCGGCTGGCGCGCGGTCTACAACATCCTGACGAAGGAAGGCTTCAACGTCTCCATGGTCCAGGAACCGGAGACGTCATTCGCCGCCGACGTCGCCGCCACCAAACGCGTCCTCGACCTCCAGAACGGCCCGACCCTGCTGGTCGGCCACTCCTATGGCGGCTCCGTCATCACCGAGGCCGGCGTGCATCCGAAGGTCGCGGGACTGGTCTATGTCGCAGCCCACGCACCCGATGTCGGCGAAGAAGAGCACACACTCGGACTGAAAATGCCGAGCGCTCTCGGCAAGACGGCGGGCGCGATCGAAAAGACCGCGGACGGTTTCACCTATCTCAAGCGCGACGTCTTCCTGAAGCTGTTCGCGCCCGACATCCGCAAGGCGGATGCGGAATTCGCGGCCCGCTCGCAGGTGCTGGCGGCCGGCAGCGTGTTTTCGACACCGCTCACCGCCGCCGCCTGGAAGACCAAGCCGAGCTGGGGCATCGTCGCCGGCAACGACCAGATCATCAGTCCGGAGCTCGAGCGCTTCTACTACAAGCGCGCCGGCAGCAAGTTCATCGAAATCCCGGGCGCAAGCCACGTCGTCTTCCAGTCGCACCCGAAGGAAGTGGCGGCTGTGATCAAGCGAGCGGCGGAGCAGGTCCTGCAGAAGGCCAGCCGCTGAACGAGGATTTCAACCAATCCGCAGCCTCCGGACCCCCCCAACCTCCCGAGTCTGCGGTCAGGGCGCGTTCCTCCCCGAGCGCCCGACCGGCGGGGATGACTGGCAAGACATGGTCATCCCCGCCCCTCTCTTTTCCGGCTTCACCGTAATGGCGTCACAACAGAGGCGGCACCGGGATCATCGGTGCCGCCTCTGTTGTGACGTCGCTAGGGAGTTCGGCGGGAAGGTTCAGGCCGCGGCGCGATGCACCGCACGCCAGCGTGCCGGCGTCGTACCGACGAAACGCTTGAACACCGTGGTGAAGTGCGCCTGCGTCTGGAATCCGACGTCAAGCGCCACTTCCACCAGCCGGCAATTCGGGTGGGCCAGCAACTCCTTCGACCGCTCGATGCGCCGCTTCAGCAGGAAGTCGTGCGGACGCAGACCAGTCGAAGCGCGAAACTGCGCGGCAAAATACATCGGGCTGAGGCCGGCGGCTTTGGCGAGATCGGCCAGACCGATCGACTTGTCGAGGTGCCGGTCGATGAAACTCTCCACCAGCTTCATGCGCCATTTCTGCAGAGGCTGGACCTGCCGCCTGTCTTCCAGCGGCGCTGTCCTGATACGCTTGCCGAGCCAGCGGACGATCAACGCCAGACGGATGGCATCGAGATGGGCGCCGTTTTCGTCGTCGTCCGCTTCTACTGTCGGGCCCAGTGCGCTGATAAGGCGGCCCAGGACCGGGTCGGAGGCCGCGTCGGCGTCGAGATCTTCGGGCAACCCGTGATGATGGCCGGCGATCGTCGCGGCCGCGGCCGGCTCAACGGTGAGCTTGAGGATCATGGCCGTGTGACGAAGGCCGATGCTGACCGAATATTCTACCGGTGGGGCATGCCATTTGGGCTGCAAGGCTGCAGCGGCAAGATGCTGCGCAAAAGCCCCGGGGTGACTTTCAGTTCGCATGACCTGCTCTCCTGGCTTCGTTCAGAGCATCGCTCCGATGACGCTTCGAACATCGCCGCCGGCGCCGATGCGCCGTGACAACTGTTCGCGTCGTGCAGGCTAGGCAAACCGTACCGAGGTGCTCCATTATACGCGCGGTTGCAGATCTATCCCGGCGTTCGAGTGACCTAAACCTTCGTATGCTGGCATCGGGACCGCGAGCATGTAACCACGGTCGGCTATGGGGGCGATTTTCAATAAGTGAGCGCGATTTCCAATTTCTGTCGGGGCAGCGGCGCGGCACGCCGAGGCTCGTCTGCCGTCGCACCAACCGCTACGGTACCTTCGGAGGCAAGCTGCGGCGGCCAGCCAACCGCAAAGACCACGAGCGTACGCATGGGAAACCAAACAACCGGGCCGCAGGAATGACCGCGGACGAACAGGGCTCAACCGCTTCTGTCGGCCGGGCAGCCGTGGCCGCGCTGCTCGCTGCCGCGATCTTTGTCGTCGATACCCTGACCCCGCTCGATTATGCGATTGCGGTTCTCTACGTTCTGGTCGTGCTGTTGAGCGCGGACTTCCTCGATGAGCGCGGCATCTGGTCGGTCGCCATCATTTGTGTCGGACTGACCGTCGTCGCCTTTCTCGTCGGTCATTTCGACAATTTCACGACCGGCGCGGTGGTGCGATTTGCCATCAGCCTGTGCGCCATCATGGTCGCGGCGTTTCTCGAGCTCAGCAACAAGTCGGCGAACAACCGGTTGGCGAGCCAAGCCGCCCTTCTCGATCTGGCGCATGACGCCATCTTCGTACGCGATCCGGCCAACATCATCACCTACTGGAATCGCGGCGCCGAACAGCTCTACGGCTGGACCGCCGACGATGCCATCGGACGCAACGCCAACGATCTCCTGAAGACCCGCTACCCCACCGATCTTGCCGGGATCAACGCCGGGCTGATGAAAAGCGGGCACTGGGAAGGTGAAGTCACGCAGACCAAGCGTGACGGCAGCGAGGTCAAAATCCAGAGCCGCTGGTCGCTGCAGCGCGACCGGCACGGCAAGGCTCGCGCCACCATGGAGACGAACAGCGATGTGACGCAGCGCCGCGCCGCCGAACAAGGGCTGCGCAAGGCGCAGGCCGAACTCGCCCATGTGACCCGGGTGACGACGCTCGGCGAACTCGCGGCCTCGATCGCGCATGAGACGAGCCAGCCCCTGGCGGCCATCGTCTCGAACGGCGAGGCCGGCATGCGCTGGCTCAATCGCGAATCGCCCAATCTCGATGCGGCCAAGGCCTCGCTTGAAAAGATGGTCGGCAGCGCCCGGCGGGCGCACGAGGTCGTCGCACGCTTGCGCGCGATGGCGAGGCGATCGGATGCCGAGCTGCTCCCGATCAGCTTGAACGAGATCATCGACGAATGCCTCGCTCTTATCCATCGCGAGATAGACGACCGGCGCATCAAACTCGAGATGAGCATCGATCCGTCGCTTCCGCCAATCCTCGGCGACCGCGTTCAGCTTCAGCAGGTCATCATCAACCTCGTCATGAATGCCTTGCAGGCGATGACCAACCCGGACTCGCCGCGTATCCTTCGCATCACCACCGGCACCGACACCGCGGACGCCGGCATGACCGTGCTGGAAGTCATCGACACCGGCACTGGTCTTGCCCCCGAAGTCGCGGATAAGCTGTTCACCGCGTTCCACACGACAAAGGCCGACGGCATGGGGATGGGACTTTCCATCAGCAGGTCGATCGTCGAAGGCCATGGCGGCCAGATCGGCGCTTCGCCCAATCCGCGCGGCGGCGCCATCTTCGTTGTCCGGTTGCCGGTCGATCGTAAAAGAGGCGAAGCATGAACCAGAAACCGCGGGCCAAGGCCGACGAGACGCAGAGCCCGGCCGTGATCATCGTCGATGATGACGAGGACATGCGCGGCGCGCTGGCCAATCTCTTCAATTCCGTCGGGCTCGAAGTCGTGCCATTCGGCTCGGCGCAGGAACTGCTGGCGGCCAGGCTCCCCGACCGGCCGAGCTGCCTGGTGCTCGATATCCGCCTTCCCGGCGTCAGCGGCCTGGAATTCCAGGGCCAGCTCGCGAAGCTGGGTATCGAATTGCCGATCGTATTCATGACCGGGCACGGCGACATTCCGATGTCGGTGCGGGCCATGAAAGCCGGCGCGGTGGACTTCCTGTCCAAGCCGTTCCGCGATCAGGATATGCTGGACGCTGTCGCTACCGCCATCGAGCGAGACCGGACGCGCCGCACATCCATGCAGTCCGTTCAGGCACTCCGCGACAATTACCAGTCGTTGACCGCGCGCGAGGTCGAAGTGATGCGATATGTCACCAAAGGCCTGCTGAACAAGCAGGTGGCCGGCGAAATGGGGCTTGCCGAGATCACGGTGAAGATCCACCGCGGCAACGTGATGCGGAAAATGGGCGCCCGGTCGCTGGCAGACCTCGTGCGCATGGCCGAAGCCTTGGGCATGCACGAAGGCGCCTGATACCGGAAAAAAGCAAACCACCGTATAGATATACGTCTCATTCGAGTTGGCCTATGTATGGGTTGAACAAGATCATCTCACGATGCGGAGGGGCGCCGCAGCCACCTCGGAAGAAGTTATGATAGCCATTATCGATGACGACGATGAGGTTCGATCTGCGACCGAAAATCTGATTCAGTCGTGCGGACTGGAAACTTGCGCTTTTGGTTCTGCGCAGGACTTTCTCGACTCGGCTGTCGTGACCAAGTCACGATGCGTGATCACGGACGTCCAGATGCCGGGAATGACCGGTATGGAACTGTCGAAGGCGCTGATCGACCGCGGCATCAATGTTCCGACCATTTTCATCACCGCGTTCCCGCAGGAACGGCTGCGTAAACAGGCCGAGGCGCTGGGCGCTATCGGCTTCCTGAGCAAGCCCTTCGACGCCGGGCGACTGCTCAGGTGCGTCGGGCTGGCGCTCGATCGAAGCAAGTAAACCGAACTGAGGCCGATCGCTCCGCCATCGGCACTCATCATCGCGAACGATGTCCAGCCACGGGATCTGAATCTCGTGGCTTCATATTTTGTTGCAGCCAGCGCAAACCGCGCATCGAGACGCGTCGCCGCGCGGCCGGGCAATGCAACGCAACCCATACCAATGTTTGGGCTTTCTATGTCCCCGCATAATGGCGGCTGCGCGCGAGGCCTTCTACATCAGGCTCACGATCTGGAATGACCCGGACCGCAAAGTTCAAGTTTTCAAACAGGACGTACGACAATGACCAAGACCAAGATCGCTCTCGCCGCGCTGCTGGCGATGGGCTTCGCCACCTCCGCCTTTGCCTCGGACTCCGGCCTCGACGAGAACGGCCAGGTTCCGCTGGCGATTCAGGAGCAGCATGAAACGACCGGCCTGAATGCCTATGCCTACGCTCCGGCGCGGGCGAAGGTGACCGGCTACACCAAGGCCGAACAGCGCGAATTCAACCGCGTGCCGTTCGCGGAAGAGTCGAGCCGCTAATTGGGCCTCGACTATCGGCCCGTTCGTAAGCCTTCCCCGGGGTTTGCGAACGGCCGATGCCCTGCGCCGAGCGAGGCGACCGCCTATTTCAGCAACTGCAGAGTATAAAGCGTCAAGCTCGGGAATGCGACCAGCAGCGCGAGGCGCAGCACATCCGCAGCGAGGAACGGGACGATGCCCGCGTAGATCTTGCCCAGCGGAATGTCTTTGCGCATGCCGTGAACGACGAACACATTCAGGCCGATCGGCGGCGACAGCAGCGCGATCTCGACAATCGTCACGTTGATGATTCCCCACCAGACAAGATCGTAGCCGAAGTGCTTGATCAGCGGCAGCACGAAGGGCAGCGTCACGACGATGGCGGCGACCTCGTCGAAGATGGCGCCGAGGATCAGGTAGATGACCAGCAGGATCAGCAGCACAGCCGACCCCGATAGATTGAGGGCGCTGACCGCCTCGATCATCCGCTCCGGCGCGTGCGCCACCGACATGAAATATGAGAACAACGACGCGCCGATGATCATGACGTAGATCATGAGCGTTGTGGCGCTGGCCTCGGCGAGCACGCCGAGAAAGCGCTTCCAGGTCAGCTTGCGGCGGCCGATGGCGAACATCAGGGCGATGGTGACGCCGACGGCGGCCGCCTCGTTGACCGTGAAAATGCCGCTGTAGATGCCGCCCAGAACCACGGTGCCGAGGACGAGCACGCCCCAATTGGACTTGATGGCCTGCCAGCGCTCGGGCCACGGCACGCGCGGCCCCGGCGGGCCGGCGTTCGGATTGATGAAGTGCACGTAGACCGACGTCGCGATCATGTAGAACGACACCGCCATGATCGCCGGGACGATCGCCGCGATGAAGAGATCGACGATGAACTGCTCGCCGAGGATGGCGTAGATGACCATGATCGACGACGGCGGCACGATGATCCCGAGGGTGCCGCCTGCCGCGACGACGCCGGCCGCGAGCGAGGGCGAATAGCCACGCTGCAGCATTTCCGGCAGCGCGACCCGGCCGAAGGTGGCCGTGGTGGCGATGGCCGAGCCGCACACCGCACCAAAACCGCCGCAGCCGCCGATCGTGGCGAGCGCCAGCCCGCCGCGGCGATGGCCGATGAAGGCATAGGCCAGCTTGTAGACGTCCGACGCGAGGCCGGCGGCCGCGGCGAGGCTGCCCATGAGCAGGAACATCGGGATGACGGCGAGATCGAGGTTGGTGAAGACGCTCGCCGGTTCACTGGCGAGCAGCGACAGGGCCGGCTTGACGCCGACCAGCATGGCGAACCCGGCCGCGCCGACCACGCCCATCGCGATGCCGATCGGCACATGGAGCGCCATCAGCACGAACATCGCGACGAAACCCAAGCCAGCCAATAGAAGCGGATCCGACATATGCTCTCTCGCGATGAACGGTGAAAAGGTCAGACGTCACGATCACCGCGGAAGGCGCGGGAGAAGTCGAACAACACGACGACAAGCTGCACCGGAACGCTGATCAGCAGCAGCGCGGTGGCAATCCACCAGCCCGGCGCGATGGGCAACTTGAGCACCCAGGTCGTCTGTCCGGAGCGGGTCACTTCCGCCGAATAGGGAACGAACTGCCAGGCCATGAGGCCGATGAAGGCCAGCGTGAACAGTCCGCCGAAGCCGTCGAAGAACGCTTTGCCGCGCGGGCCGAGCATGTTGCCGAGGAATTCGACGGTGATGTTCTGGCGAGCGGCCAGATTGGCGGGAACGCAGGCGGCAATGACGACCGCCATGACGATGGCGCTGACGTCGTTGACCCCGTGGATCGGCGCGGCGAAGAGCCACCGCGAGCCGATGTCCAGCGTCGTCATCAGCGCCAGGATGAGCAGGCCGAAGAAGCCGATCAGCGCCATTGCGCCGCTGACCTTGAGCAGGCGTTGCCAGTAGACGTGGTCCTCACCCATGGCTTCGGACGTCCTCCCTTGCGTATTCTTGTCGTGCCGCCGCTCGTCGATATCCGCAGCGGTTCGTATCAGCGCCGTTCGTCTTCGATCGGGTTGCTCAGAGTGCCGACCGTGGAAATCTCGACGTCGACGGTGTCTCCGGCCTTCATCAGCAGAGGCGGCGTACGCTTGAAGCCGACGCCGCCCGGCGTCCCGGTTGCGATGACGTCGCCGGGCGCCAGCTCGCTCCATGCCGACACGTATTCGATGAGCTCGGGGATCGAGAAGATCAGAAGATCGACCGTCGCGCTCTGGACGGTCTGGCCATTGAGACGCGTGGCAAGCGACAATTTCGTCGGGTCGGGAATCTCGTCGGCGGTAACCAGCCACGGGCCGAAGGCGCCGGTCGCCGGAAAGTTCTTGCCGGGCGTCCATTGCGAGGTGTGACGCTGCCAGTCACGCAACGAACCGTCGTTGTAGCAAGAATAGCCGGCGATGTAGTCGAGCGCCTTGTCGCGCGGAATGTGACGGCCGCGCTTGCCGATGACGACGGCGAGTTCGCCCTCATAATCGAATTGCGTCGACACCGTCGGGCGGATCATCGGCTGGCCGTGGCCGACCTGGCTGGCCGCCAGGCGCAGGAAGATCACCGGCTTTTCCGATTCCGTGCGGCCGGTCTCCTCGACATGCGAACGGTAATTGAGACCGGCGCAGAATATCTTGTCGGGGTTCGGGATGACGGGAAGAAATTTCACCTCGCTGACCGGAATCGTCGGCGCCTGGCCGCGGACCTTGTCGAGCAAGGCAGGCCCGGCGGTGAGCAACGCTTTCAGATCCGGATATTGCGCGCCGATCAGCTTTCCGAGATCGACAAGACGATCGCCGTTGACAATGCCATAAGACGCGCGACCGCCATGGCTGAAGCTCGCAAGCCTCATTCCGTTTCACTCCCTGAACCTGTTTCCGGCGCTGTTCGTCGCCAGTTGCGAATAATTATTGACATCTCCGGTATCGTGGCAAAATGATCCAACTGACAGTTCACTAGGTGGACAGACAGCATGGGCTCGTTTAGCGGCGTCCGCTCGCTCGAGCGGGGGCTCAAGGTTCTCGAGGCGCTCAATCGCTGCCATGGCGCCGGAGCGCAGCAGCTTGCGCGGCTCGTCGCGCTGCCGCGCCCCACCGTCTATCGACTGCTCGAAACGATGGAGGGGCTCGGCTACGTCACGCGGAGTGACGACTCGTGGACCCTGACTGCTCAGGTGAAGGCGCTCAGCGCCGGTTTTCACGACGATGTCTGGGTGACGCGCGTTGCCGCGCCGATCCTGCACGAGCTCGGCCGCGAGGTGCTGTGGCCGGTCGATCTGGTGACGTTCGAGAACGACGCCATGATCATCCGCGAAACGACGCACGCGGAAAGCCCGTTCTCGATCGACCGCGGCATGGCGGGAACGCATTTGCCGGTCCTGCAAACCTCGGGCGGCCGCGCCTATCTCGCCTTCAGCCCGGCCGGCGAGCGTGACGTTATCCTGGCGCGGCTGCGGCAATCCGGAAAGCCCGGCGACGCCCTGGCCCATGACCAGCAGATGGTCGACCGCATTCTCGCCGATACGCGTCAGTGCGGTTACGGCTTCAGGACCGACGGCTTCAATCCCCACACCGCGAGCATTTCGCTGCCGATCCTGATCGGCGATCGCGTGCTCGCCTCAATCACGATGATCTGGATTGCGTCGGCGCTGAGCTTCGACGAAGCAGTATCGCGCAATCTCGGCGCCATCAAGCGCGCCGTCGCGCGAATCCAGGCAATGCTCCAGGCCTGAGCCGGCCGCGGCTCAGGCCGACATGCGCGCGGCCGCCCTGCTTTGCAGAAGCTGCCGGAATCGTTCGGCGAATGCGTATTCGTCGGCGGCGAAGAAGGCGCCGGCGACATAGCGATCCGGCCGGACGAGAATGATCTGATCGCGGTGCGTGCGCAGCGGGCGGACATAGTCATCCGCCGCAGTGACGCCGACAACCGGTCCTGCAGCAGCTTTTTCGACACCGAGATGCACGAGCGCCGGCTTGATCTGTTGCCACAGCGGATGCGTCAGCGCGGCGAGCGCCGAGGCGTCGCTTTCGCTCTGCGCGATCAGCGCAAAGCCCGATCCCAGCACCTCGTCGAACCGCACCGAGCGGCCGGAGGCGAGCTTGACCAGCGGCTGCGGCAGCATCTGGCCGACCAGCGAGGCTTCATAAGGCTGCCGGTCAATGTCGACGAACAGGCCGCCGTCGTAGCGCGGTGCCGGCTTGAAACGCATCTGCAGGAAGTAGTCCTGCGCCCCCGGAAACGCCTCCAGCATCTTGAGCAACATGCCGCGCATCGCGATCTGGTCGGCGCCTTTCGGCATCACCACCTGCCCCATGGCGACGGCAAGCTGAATCATCGCCCACGCCGGCTTGCGGCGCTCCTCGTCGTAACTGTCGAGCACCGAGGCATCGGCGAGCCCCTTCACCAGCAAGCCGAGTTTCCAGGCGACGTTGTGCGCATCGCGCAGACCCGCGTTCATGCCCTGCCCGGCAAAAGGCGGCGTCAGGTGAGCCGCGTCGCCGAGCAACAGCACCCGCCCCTGCCGCATGCGTGAGGCGATGCGCGCATGGAAAGTGTAGATGGCGCGGCGGATGATGTCGTCCTTGGTGAACTCCCTATAGGGAGCGATCAACCGCGCGATCGATTCGTCGGTCAGCATCTCGGCGCCGGTTTCGCCGTCGAGCAGCATGAATTCATAGCGGCGGCCGCCGCGCGGCGCCGGCACGCTGACCGCCGGCCGGGCCGTGCTGCAGAAGAACCGCGAATAGTTCACGTGATCCGGATCCGCTTTCAGATCGAGCACGATCCAGTCCTGCTGGTAAGTCGAGCCGACGAAATCGATCCCCAGCCATTGCCGAATCGGGCTGCGGCCGCCGTCGCAGGCCAGGAGCCAGTCACAGCGGATGGTTCTGTTTCCCTCCGGCGTGTCGCAAGCGATCGTGACGCCGGCGCCATCCTGGTTGAGCCCGGTGACATTCCACCCGAAGCGCAAATCGGCACGCGGAAAACGCTTGAGGTTGTCGACCAGCGCCACCTCCAGTTCCGGCTGGTACATGAAGTGGCGTTTGGCAAAACCATAGGTGCGTGGTCCGGCGCCGACGATGCCGAAACAATGCCCGCTGTCGTCGAAATAGCGGGCGCCATCGCCTTCGATGGTGTGACGAAGAAAGCTGTCAGCCGCACCGAAAGCCTGCAGCGTGCGCGCGCCTTCATCGTCGAGCACGATGGCGCGGGGGTGGTCGACCGTGGACGCATTGCGCTCCACGACGACGACCTCGATTCCGTCCTGCGCGAGGAGATTGGCAACAGCCAATCCGACCGGGCCAGCGCCGACGACAACAACGGGCACATGCAAGGCTTCAGTCATCGAACGGCAATCTCCGAACGGTTATTTCCAGACCGAATGTTCACAACGGCGGCCCGCGAAACCATTGCTATCTTGCGGCGGTTCATTCGGCGGACGCGTCAACTCTGCTTCAGCCACGCGCGATAGCGGTCGTAGAGGGCGGCGGCCTCGGCGCTGGCGTTGACGACGATCGGTGACGCCAGCGTGCGGCCGGAACTGACCAGACGGTGCGCGAGATGGCGATAGGCCTCCGGATAGGGCGAGAAATCCGTGTCGGCCATGAGCCGATTGAACGCCTCGCCCGGCACGACCGGATCGAGACGATCCTTTTCGTAGATCGCGACACGCTCGGCGATTCGCCAGCGGCCGCTACGTCGCTCGATGCGATCGAGGAAGCGGCCGTAGGAGATATTGTCGACGAGGACGCCTTCGAGCGTGGCCCGGCCGAGAATAGAGACACTCGTCTCGGCGACGGCCCTGTCGCCTTGCAAAGTGACGAGAGGGCTACCGATCAGGTGTTTTGACAGCGATTTGGAATTGGCCGCCGTCCGCTTCGATGCTTCGACGAAATCGGCGAACCGCCCCTTGAACCACGTCACGGCGATGGTGCCATCGGCGTGAAACGTATCGAGCAGTTCGGGCCAGCGCCCCTGGTCGCGATAAAGACCCCAAGCCTGGATGAGGTCCATGCAGTCGAGCCGGTCTGCGATATTCATGGAAGCAACCTGTAACGGGGCCGCCCGCCCCGGACTTTCGGATCCGGCGGCGGGCTCGAGCCTGAAAACGATGCCGACGCTATTTCTTCTCGGCCTGGATGGCGGCGATCTCATCGCTGAACGCCTTCAGCAACTTGTCGCCGTCGGGCGTCGCCTTCTTCCATTCGTCGATGGCCGGCTGCACGGCGTCCTTCCACGGCTTCTGCTGGTCGGCCGGGATGACGGTGATGGTGCGCTTCTTGTCGCTCTTGGCGGCCTGGAAGACGGCGCTATTGTTCTCATCGAACTTGGCGCCGAAGAACTTGGCGAAGACTTCGCCGGAATTCTTGTCGAGCGCGGCCTTCGCCACCGGCGGCAGGCTTTCATATTTCGCCTTGTTCATAATGACCATGAGCGACGTCGAGCCGAGCGGCAGGATGATCTGGTGCTTGGCGACGTCGAGCACGCGGAAGGTCTGCAAGGCGTTCCATTCGTTGAGCGTGGCGTCGATGACGCCGCGCGACAGGCTCTCGGCCAGCGACGGACCGGTGATGCCGCCGATCGGTACGCCGCCGAGCGCCTTGACGACGTTGAGCGAAACCGGTCCGGCCGCGCGGAAATTGTGCCCCTTGAGATCGTCCAGTTTGGTCGCCGGGAAGGTGGTGTTCACGAAGATCGGATTGTTGGCGCAGACGCACAGGAATTTGACGTCGTTGAAGCCGCCGCCCTTGAGGAGGCCTTTTTCGAAGACGCGGGTCAGCGCCAGAGAGCCGGTATAGGCATCGGGAACCACGAAAGGCAGTTCGACCACGGTGGCGGCGTCGAAGCGGCCGGGCGTATAGCCCGGCACGATCCAGGCAATATCGGCGACACCGTCGAGCACGAGCTTGAGTTGTGCCGCAGGGTCGCGGCCCAAAGTGCCGCCCGGATACATTTCGATCTTCAGCGTGCCTTGCGACTCGGCCGTGACCTTCTGCGCCCAGGGCGTCAGGATCTTGCTGGTGATGAAAGCTTGCGGCGGCTCGAAGCTGGAAAACCGCAGCGTCACCGGATCGGCGGCCATGGCAGCCGTCGCGGCGCCAAGTGTGACCGAAGAGACAACGGCAGCGGCAAATAGTCGGCTGAACATGGTGATCCTCCCTGGCTCGCGGCATTGACGCCGTCGAATTTCTTCTGCCTTTGTCGAATGCCGTCCGGCTTGCCGCGGAGCAATTGGTTTCGCCCGAGCGTCCGCGCTGTGAACGCCGGCACCCGTCCATGGGGTGAACGTCGCCGCAAGTCTCGTTGCGCGTGCGGCGCACAAGCTATTATCGACGCGGTAAAGAGGCGGCCCACGTCCCGCGCCGGCCGCTGCGGAAATTTGGGAAGGAAACGCGATGGAAGTTCAAGCGCTGGGCTATGTCGGCCTGCCGACCGCAGCCATCGACGACTGGGCGGATTACGGCAGCAAGTTCCTCGGCATGCAGCTCGTCGATCGCACCCGGGGTTATCTGACGTTTCGCATGGACGACCGCCGGCAGCGGCTGGTCGTCAGCAGTGACAGCGCCGACCGCTCCGGATTCTTCGGCTGGGAAGTCGCAGATGCCAAGGCGCTGAACGCCATGGCCGCACGCGTCGAAGCCGCCGGCGTCGCCGTCGAACGGTTGTCCGCCGCCGTTGCAGGTCAGCGTCGCGTCAGGGAAGCGATTGCGTTCAAAGATCCGGTCGGCAACCGGCTCGAAGTTTTCTATGGCGCCGAGATCGCGGCCGATCCGTTCGTGCCCGGGCGTTCGATTTCCGGCTTCCGCACGGGACCGCTCGGCATGGGTCATGCCGTGCTGCATGTCGAACGCATCGACGAAGCGCTGGCGTTCTACACGCAGGTGCTCGGGCTGCGCGTCAGTGACTTTTTCACCGTGCCCTATCGGGCCTACTTCTTCCACGTCAATCCGCGGCACCACAGCTTTGCGATGATCGAGACCGGCCGCAACGGCATCCATCATCTGATGATGGAGCTGACGATGCTCGACGATGTCGGCCAGGGCTACGACCTCGCCCTCGGCGAAAAGGGCCGCATCGCGACGACGCTCGGCCGGCATATCAACGACCAGATGGTGTCGTTCTATGCGCGCACGCCGTCCGACTTCTTCATCGAATACGGCTGGGGCGGCCGCTCGATCGAGCCGGCAACCTGGCAGCCGGAGGAGATCACCTATGGCGCCAGCCTTTGGGGTCACGATCGCGACTGGCTGGGGCCGGAGCAGAGCGCGGCCGCGCGCGCGCTCAAGCTCAAGGCCGCGGCCGACGGCCTGCGCGCGCCGGTCAACGTGATCGATGGCAATTATGCCGTCGCGCCCGGCCAATGCATCTGGTGGGACCAGATGCGCAAGACCGGCTGACGGCACTCTCGCCCGTCATTTTGCACGTTCTCAGCCCGCGTGGGCGCCTGGCGGCCTGACACCTTGGCCGAACCAGGATGGTCTCGAACCGGAAGCGCCCAGCGCCAGTCCGAACGCGCCTTGATGCCCGCTCGGACAGACCATTCTGCGTGCCGAGGCAAGACCATTTTGGTTCTAACTCATTGAATAATCATATTTTTTATTGCCCCGACCATTCCGCTTCCGATATGATCGAGCCTGGACTGCTCGAGGGCAATCATGCGCAAAACTCCCGCCATTGCTTCCGCTCAGGAAGCCGTCGATTTCGTCCGCCAGCGCGACCTGCCCTATGTCCGCGTCGGCCTGTTCGACGTCGATGGAATCTTTCGCGGCAAATACATCGGCCGCGACAAGTTCGAGAGTTCGATCGAGAAGGGACTTGGCTTTTGCGACGTCGTCGTCGGCTGGGACAGCAATGATCAGCTCTACGACAATGTGAAGGTCACCGGCTGGCACACCGGTTACCCCGACGCCGCAGTCCGTCTCCTGCCGGAGACGATGCGCCTCCTGCCGCTCGAGGACGACCTGCCGCTGTTCCTCTGCGAATTCGCCGACAAGTGGGAAGAAGTTTGTCCGCGCGGCACCTTGCGCCGGGTTCTGGCGCGCGCCGCGGACATGGGTTTCAAGGTCAGCGCCGCCGCGGAGTTCGAATTCTTCCTGTTCGAGGAAACTCCGCATTCGGTGCGGGAGAAGAATTACCGCAACCTGAAGAACATCACGCCCGGATTCTTCGGTTATTCGATGCTGCGCTCCTCGGTGCATGCCGATTTCTATCGCGACCTGCTCGACCTTTCGCACGGCATGAACTTCGAGATCGAGGGCCTGCACACCGAGACCGGGCCCGGCGTGCTCGAGGCCGCGATCCGCGTCGATGAAGCGCTGATCGCCGCCGACAAGGCGGCGTTGTTCAAGACCTACACCAAGGTGCTGGCGCAGAAGCGGGGCTGGATCGCCTCGTTCATGGCCAAGTCGTCGCACGAATGGCCGGGGCAATCGGGCCACCTGCACACCTCATTACAGGACAGCAAGACCGGCAAGGGCGTGTTCCACGATGCCTCCAAGCCGCATGGCATGTCCGACATCATGCGCTGGTTCGTCGGCGGCCAGCAGGCCCTGATGCCCGAGATTCTGGCGATGGTGGCGTGCACGGTGAACAGCTATACGCGGCTGATCCCCGGCTTCTGGGCGCCGACCGATTCGGCCTGGTCGGTCGACAACCGCACCACGGCGCTGCGCGTGATCGAGGGCTCGGAGAAATCGCAGCGTGTCGAGTACCGCGTCGCCGCGGCCGACATCAATCCCTATATCGCGATGGCGGCGGCGATCGGGTCGGGCCTGTGGGGCATCGAGCATCGCATCGAACCCGGCGCGGCGCTGACCGGCAACGCCTATGAGGTAAAGCTGCCGGACGAACGCGCCCTGCCCCGCACATTGTGGGATGCCGCGCAGCGCCTGAAGGCGTCGCAGCCGGCGCGCGCGCTGTTCGGCGATGCCTTCGTCGAGCATTACGCCGCGTCGCGCGAGTGGGAAGAGCGCGAGTTCCGCCGCGCCATCACCGACTGGGAAATGCAGCGCTACTTCGAAATCATCTGAGCCGGACGGCGAACGCCGCTTGGCTTCCGACTTCTCCCTCCCGGACCTCACCATGTCTGACGTTGTCTGCATCTCTCCCATTGACGGCAGCGAGGTCGCGCGCCGCCCTTCGGCCAGCACCGCCGCCATCGACGCCGCGTTGCAGGCGGCGCGGCGCGCGCAAAAGCAATGGGCGCAAGTGCCGCTCGCCGAGCGCATGGAAAAAATGAGCGCTTTCGTCGACGCCATGCTGGCGATGAACCAGGAGGTGGTGCCGGAAATCGCCTGGCAGATGGGCCGCCCGGTGAAGTGGGGCGGCGAATTCAGGCCGTTCGAAGAGCGCGCCCGCCACATGATCGCGATCGCGCCGGACGCGCTCAAGCCGCATGTACCCAAGCCCATGGAGGGCTTCACGCGCTTCATCGACAAGACGCCGGCCGGCGTCGTCCTGGTCATCGCGCCGTGGAATTATCCGTACCTCACCGCGGTCAATAGCGTCGTGCCGGCGCTGATTGCCGGCAATGCGGTGATCCTCAAGCACGCGGCCCAGACCATCCTGGTCGGCGAACGTTTCGAAAAGGCAATGCGCGCTGCCGACCTGCCGGCCGGGCTGTTCGCCAATCTCGTGCTGACGCATGACGACACCGCGCGCATCCTCTCGAGCGGTTCGGTCGATCATGCCAACTTCACCGGCTCGGTTGCCGGCGGCCAGGCCATCGAGCGCGCGGCGGCCGGGACATTTACGACGCTCGGCCTTGAGCTCGGCGGCAAGGACCCCGCCTATGTGCGTGCCGACGCCAATCTCAAGCATGCCGTCGAGAACCTGGTCGATGGCGCGTTCTTCAACTCGGGGCAATGCTGCTGCGGCATCGAGCGCATTTATGTCCACGAGTCACTCTATGACACCTTCGTCTCCGGTTTCGTCGAACTGACCAGCACCTACAAGCTCGGCAATCCGCTCATTGAGACGACCACGCTCGGGCCGATGGCGACGTTGCGCGGCGCCGAGGTCGTGCGCCGCCAGATCAGGGACGCCGTCGCCAAAGGCGCGCGCAGCCATATCGATCCGAAACTGTTCGCCGCCGATGACGGTCGTGGCACCTATGTGATGCCGCAGGTGCTGACCGACGTCGATCACAGCATGGAGCTGATGACGGTCGAGAATTTCGGCCCGGTCGTCGGCATCATGAAAGTGTCGGGCGACGACGAGGCGGTCCGGCTGATGAACGACAGCGCCTATGGCCTGACCGCGGCGATCTGGACCTCGGACGAGCAAGCCGCGCTGGCGATCGGCCGGCAAATCGAGACCGGCACGGTGTTCATGAATCGCTGCGACTATCTCGATCCGGCGCTGGCCTGGACCGGCGTCAAGGACACCGGCCGCGGCGTCAGCCTGTCCGAAATCGGTTACGACATGCTCACCCGCGCCAAGAGCTATCACCTCAGGACCTTGTCCTGAGCCGCCTCACATCAGCCCCCTCTCACCAGAGCACGACATGTCCACGTCCCCGACCGCCAACTGGAATTACCCGACCGCCGTGCGCTTCGGCGCCGGCCGCATCAAGGAGCTGCCGAAGATCTGCAAGGAGCTCGGCTTTACCAAACCGCTGCTGGTCACGGACCCATTCCTGGCCGCGCAGCCGATGACTCAAAACGTCGTCGAGGCGCTGCGCGGTGCCGGGCTCGGCGTCGGCGTGTTCTCCGATGTCCGGTCGAACCCGAACGACGCCAATGTCGAGGCCGGACTCAAGGTCCTCAAGGCCGGCGCGCATGACAGCGTCATCGCTTTCGGCGGCGGCTCGGCGCTCGATGCCGGCAAGGTCATCGCCTTCATGGCCGGCCAGACGCGGCCGATGTGGGACTTCGAGGACATCGGCGACTGGTGGACGCGCGCCGATCCCAGGGGTATCGCGCCGGTCATCGCGGTGCCGACCACCGCGGGCACCGGCTCGGAAGTCGGCCGCGCCGGCGTCATCACGCAAGCGGCGACACACGCCAAGAAGGTCATCTTCCACCCCGGCATGATGCCGAAGGTGACGATCTGCGATCCCGAGCTCACGGTCGGCATGCCGCCGAAGATCACCGCCGGCACCGGCATGGACGCGCTGGCGCATTGCCTCGAGGCTTATTGCGCGCCGTCCTATCACCCGATGGCCGACGGCATCGCCGTCGAAGGCATGCGCCTCGTCAAGGAGTATCTGCCGCGCGCTTACCAGAACGGCGGCGACCTCGAAGCCCGCGCCCACATGATGTCGGCGGCCGCAATGGGCGCGACCGCGTTCCAAAAAGGCCTCGGCGCCATCCATGCGCTGTCGCATCCGGTCGGCGCGCTGTACGACACCCATCACGGCATGACCAATGCCGTCTTCATGCCTTACGTGCTGGTGTTCAACCGGCCGGCGATCGAGACCAAGATCGCACGGCTCGCTGCCTATCTCGGGCTGGGCCCGAACTTCGATGCCTTCCTTGCCTGGGTCATGGAGCTGCGGCGAGAGCTTGGCGTACCGCACACGCTGAAGGAATTCGGCGTCGACGATTCGAAGTTCGATCTGGTGGCCAAGATGGCGCCGGAAGACCCGACCGCCGGCGGCAACCCCGTGCCGGTGACCGAAGCGGCGGCGCACACGCTGCTCGACAAGGCCTATCGCGGCGAGATGTGAGCCTCGCCGCTAGCGCCTGCCCTGCCGGCCGAACAACTGCGCCAGCGCCAGCAGCACGCTGGTGACCACGATCATCATGGTCGAGATCGCGGCGATGGTCGGGTCGATCTGATCGCGCAACGCCGCGAACATGTTGCGTGTCAAAGTGGAATTCTCGCCGCCCGACACGAACAATGAGACGATGACCTCGTCGAACGACGTCAGGAACGACAGCACGGCGGCGGTCAGGACCGCGAACTTGATCTGCGGCAATACGACCATGAAAAAGGCCTCGATGCGCGAAGCGCCGAGGCTGCGCGCCACGCGCTCCTGATTCATGTCGAAGCTCTTGAGCGCTGAGGTCACGATCATGATGACGATCGGGATTGCCAGGATGCTGTGCGCCAGCACGACGCCGATCAGCGAGTTGACCATCCTGAGCTTCACATAGGCATAGAAGATGGCGGTGCCGACCAGGATGACCGGAATGACGATCGGCGTGATCAGCAATAGCGACACCAGCCGCGCGGTCGCCAGTTCGGCGTTGTAGAGTCCATAGGCCGCGATGGTGCCGAGTGGCGTCGCCACCACAACGGTCAGCGCCGCCGCCTTGAAGGAGGTTTCGGTCGCCTGCATCCACGAGCGCGAGTTGAAATAAGTCTCGTACCAGCGCAGCGACAGGCTGCGCGGAGGAAACTCGAGATACTGCGACTCCGAGAACGACATCGGAATGACGATCAGCGTCGGCACGATCAGGAACGCGAACAGCAAGATGGCCAAGGCATACAGCCACAGCCGCGCGCGATGCGTGATCTGCGTGTCGGTCGCGGGCCGATCGAGCCATGCCATGGTCAGTGCCCCGCGCCGAACAGCGACAGGCCTTTGGCCACCCGCGCGGCAATCCACAGCAGCAGGAAGGTCAGCACCAGCAGCACCGCGCCGAGCGCGCTCGCCGAACCCCAGTTGAGGAAGGTGTCGATATCGGTGGCGATGCGGCTCGACACCATGATCACGCGGCCGCCGCCCAGCACTTCGGGCGTGACGTAGAAGCCGAGGCAGAGAATGAAAACGATGAGCACGCCGCCCGTCAGCCCCGGCAGCGACAGCGGCAGGAAC
>JAHCKF010000499.1 GCA_026125925.1 Pseudolabrys sp. | reverse complement strand
GACGTTCAAGCGGAGAGCAAGGTTCACGACTGCCTCCCTGGTTGTCTGTGTCCAAATCTATCAGGGCAATTGTGGCATCCGAAGCATGTTGCGCTGCGAAAATGACAAAAAGAAATAATACGTCATGCGCCGACGGAATGCCGGCGGCAAATATCTGAAACCGCGCTGCAAATTTTGACACTGCCGAAACTTTCGGCAGCGGATCGCGCAGCCTTTTGGGCCAATCGGCGGCGAAGGCGGCCCAATTCGACTCGTTGACCGCATCCCGCGGCGGTCCACCACCGCCGCATGCGGCAAAAATGCATAAGCGAGCCGTGCGCCGCCCTGCCACGCTACGCGGCTCTTGCGCTTGCGAGCGGACTGCCATACCGAGCGTCCGCAATCATTCGACGCGACGGCCGCGCGCGAATGGCGACGACGCGACAAAGCACCGGCCCGGGGAGGTACCATGCGTTTTCTTCGAGCGCTTGCCGTTGCGCTGTTCGCCGTCGGCGCCGCCGCGTCGTGGTCGCCGTCGCAGGCGGCGGACTGGCCGAGCCGCAATGTACGCTTCATCATTCCGCTTGGACCCGGCTCCGGCGCCGATATCACCGCGCGCATCCTGGCCGACAAGCTGCAGACCAAGTGGGGCCAGTCGGTCGTGGTCGAGAACCGCCCGGGCGGCGATGCCATGCTGGCGATCAACGCCGTCCTCAACGCCAACGACGACCACGTGCTGCTGTTCGCGCCGGCCTCGACCTTCACCGCGCATCCGCTGCTGCACGACAAGCTGCCCTACCAGCCCGACGCCCTGGTGCCGATCGCCCGCGTCACCAATACGCTGATCGCGCTCGGCGTGCCGGCCGATCTCGGCGTGTCTTCGATCAAGGAACTGGTGGCGAAGATCAAGGCCGCGCCGGGCAAGCTGAACTACGCCTCGGTCACGGGCGCCAACGACCTCCTGTTCGCCGCCTTCCTCAAGACCGAGAAGCTGGAGATGACCAAGGTGCCGTACAAGGACCCGGTCAGCGCCATCAACGACGTCGCCGAAGGCCGCATCCAGGCTTTCGTCGGCGCCTATGCGATCATGCGGCCGCGCGTGCAGCAGGGGAAAGTCAAGGTCATCGCGCTCACCAATGTCGAGCACGCCAAGTCGCTCAACGACATCCCGACGGCGGCCGAGGCGGGCTACAAGTCGCTCGAGCTCGACGGACTGGTCGGCGTGCTCGGTCCGAAGACGGTCGCGCCCGAGGTGCGCGCCAAGATCGCCGCCGACATCCGTGGTTTCCTCGCCGATCCGGAACTCAACGCCAAGCTGGTCGCCACCGGCCAGGTGGTCAATCCGGGCTCGCCGGAAGAATTCGCCGCGGCGCTGAAGGACCAGAGCGATAAGGTCGTCGAGATCGGCAAGATCCTCGGCATCAAGCCGGCGCAGTAAGGCGCTGAGGGGTCTTCTCTTCTGCGCGCCTACGTCTCCGTCATGGCCGGGCTTGTCCCGGCCATCCATGATGAAAAGCTTCAATCGCCGGCCGTACGTTCGGCCTCGCGGTCTCGCGCATCAACATGGATCCCCGGCACAAGGCCGGGGATGACTCCGAGAGAGCAGCGTCGCTCATCAGCGACATCTCCCCGCCCTTAACGGTTCCTTAGCCTTACCGATTTCCTGCCGGAACGTATTGAAGTCTCGTTAAAGATAACCGCCGCATTTTACCGGCCATGAAAGCCGGTGCGCGTTTTTTCCTT
>JAHCKF010000498.1 GCA_026125925.1 Pseudolabrys sp. | reverse complement strand
TTTCTCCGCCCGCCGGACTATATAGCGCCCACCAATCCAACCCTCAGAACGCGCAAGATAAAGAGCCATGGCTGGTCATTCGCAATTCAAAAACATCATGCACCGCAAGGGGAAGCAGGACAAAGTCCGCTCCAAGGTGTTCGGCAAGCTGGCGCGTGAGATCACGGTGGCGGCCAAGCTCGGCATGCCGGATCCGGCCTTCAATCCGCGCCTGCGTCTCGCCGTCCTTGCCGCCCGCGCCGAGAACATGCCGAAGGACAATATCGAGCGCGCCATCAAGAAGGCCTCGGGCGCCGATCAGGAGAATTACTCGGAGATCCGCTATGAGGGCTACGCCCCCGGCGGCGTCGCCGTCATCGTCGAGACGCTGACCGACAACACCAACCGCACCGCCGGCGACGTGCGCTCGATCTTCACCAAGGCCGGCGGCAACCTTGCCACCACCGGCGCGGTGTCCTTCATGTTCGACCATATCGGCGTGGTCGAATACGACGCCGACAAGGCCTCGGCCGATGCCATGCTGGAAGCCGCCATCGAGGCCGGCGCCGACGATGTGGTCTCGGATGAGAATGGCCACCAGATCGTCACCCAGCTCGACAGTCTGAACGAAGTGACCAAGGCGCTGGAGGCCAAGTTCGGCGAGCCGCGCAAGTCCGGCATGGTGTGGAAGCCGCAGAACACGGTCGCGGTCGACGACGAGGCGGGCGAGAAGATCGTCAAGCTGGTCGAGGCGCTCGAGGAAAGCGACGACGTGCAGAACGTCTACGCCAACTTCGAATTGTCCGAAGCGCTGATGCAGAAGATGAGCGCCGCCTGACGCGGCGCATTTTCACTTTTACGCCGAATTTGCCTTGACGCTGTTACGGCGCTCGTCCAATGGAAAGGCGCGCGCCGCTGGCGCTCATCCAAACCGACAATCGCAGAGATCCCGACAACCATGCCCAACGATGGCCCTAGTATCGGCCTGCACTCGGCGTTCGAGGCTGTAGCGCTCTTGGCGTGACGCACCTCGGCCGGCCGGTGATGGCCGTCCTTGAAGGTGCGCTATGGAAACCAACACTCTTCTTCACGAGACCGATCTCGCGCCGGCGGCGCTCGCGCAGGCCATGCTCAAGCAGCATGTGGCCGACAACGTCGAGACGCTGAACAATCTGGAGCTCGATCGCGCGTCGCAGGTGCTCGCTGCCTTGCCGGTCGAGCGCGCGGTCGAGATGCTCGACCAGCCGGAATTCGTCGCCGCCGCCGAGATCATCGGCTCGCTGCCGGCGCCGACGGCGGCCGCGCTGCTCAACGCCATGTCGGCCGACCGCGCCGCCGACATCGTCCGGTTGCTGCCTGACGACGCCAGGCCGCTGGTGCTGTCGGTGCTGGATGAGGAGACCCGGCTCGCGATCGAGCGCTTGCTGGTCTATCCGGAAGATACCGCCGGCAGTCTGATGACGACCGAGTTCGTCAGCGTGACGTCGAATTTCACCGTGGGCCGGACGCTGGAGCACATCCGCAACGTCGAACGCACCCGCGAAACCATCTACGCGATCTATGTGCTCGAGCCGGTGAGCAAGCGGCTCGTGCAGATGGTATCGCTGCGCCGGCTGATCTCGGCCGATCCGGCGGCGCCGATCCTGTCGGCGGCGCGCGAGAGCAAGCCGATCACGGTGACGCCGCAGACCGACCGCGAGGAGGTCGGCCGGCTGTTCCGCAAATACGACCTGCTGGCGGTGCCGGT